>JALNXP010000185.1 GCA_023230285.1 Bacteroidales bacterium
CAATTATATCCGTTATCAGAAATAAATTCTAATACGGCAGAGCCGAGACCGCCAACTATCGTGCCATCTTCTACAGTAAGTATATACTTGAAATTTTTGCATACGTGGTGTAGTAAATCTTCATCAAGCGGTTTTAAAAAAGTCATACTGTAATGAGCAGGTGAAACGGTAGTTTCTGTTTTAAGTTTAGCTATAGCTTTTTTTACGAAGTTGCCTACATGTCCGATAGAGATTACAGCAACATCATTACCTTCGCAGATAGTTTGAGCTTTTCCGATGTCCATCAGCTGATACTTCGTTCGTTGTATTTTATGCACGCCGCGGCTTCGCGGATACCTTATTGCAAAAGGTTCTTTCGTAAATTGTGCTGTATATATTAGGTTCTGCAATTCGTATTCATCAATGGGAGCACTGATAATCATATTAGGAATTGAGCGTAGAAAAGCCAAGTCGAGGGTGCCGTGATGAGTTGGTCCGTCTTCGCCGACAAGTCCTGCGCGGTCAATACAGAATACTACAGGCAGATTTTGCAGTGCAACATCATGGACTACTTGGTCGTAAGCTCTTTGTAGAAATGTGGAATAAATAGCAACATAAGGACGAAAACCTCTTGCTGCAAGACCGGCAGCAAAGGTGACAGCATGCTCTTCGGAAATTCCTACGTCGAAAGTTCTTTCAGGAAATGCCTCCATCATGATATTTAAGGAAGAACCTGACGGCATAGCCGGAGTTATTCCTATAATTTTATCGTTAGTTTTAGCAATGTCAGTAATAGTTTCACCGAATACTGTTTGATATTTAGGAGGAAGCCCCTTGGTGACGGGAAGCCGTTTTCCTGTTGCAGCATCAAAACGCCCGGGGGCATGAAATATGATTTTATTTTCTTCGGCAGCAGGAAATCCCTTGCCCTTGGTTGTTATACAATGGAAAATCTTTGGTCCGTTGATTTCTTTGATGCGAGATAAAATTGAAACTAATTCAATGACATCATGCCCGTCGGCAGGTCCAAAATAACGCAATCCGAGAGATTCAAAAATGTTGCTTTCATCTAAAATAGAAGATTTTAGATTCCTTTTGATTTGTCTTGCTATAAATCCTTTACTATCCTTGGAGCGATAAAAGATGTTCCATAATTTATCACGCAAATGATTATAAGATTTAGAAGTGGCAATATGTAATAAATAATTTTTGATGGCACCAACACTCTCGTCTATTGCTATTCCGTTGTCATTGAGTATGATAAGAAGGTTGGCATCAGAACTTCCGGCGTTGTTCATAGCTTCAAATGCGAGACCTCCGGAAATTGAGCCGTCACCAATGACAGCAATGCTGTTTTTGTCATATTCTTTGTTGTTTTTGGCGGCAATAGCCATACCTAACGCCGCAGATATCGAAGTAGAAGCATGTCCCGTCCCAAAAGCATCATATTCACTTTCAGTTGTCTTTGGAAATCCGCTGATACCTTTAAACTGCCTTATCGTATCAAAAGTATCTCTGCGTCCTGTCAATATTTTATGAGGATAAGCCTGATGCCCTACGTCCCATACGAGATTATCATACGGAGTATCAAATACATAGTGAATAGCAACGGTAAGCTCAACTACGCCGAGACTCGAACCGAGATGTCCTGCATTATGAGAAATTACCTCAATAATGTACGACCTTAATTCTTCACATACCGCCGGAAGTTCCGCTATGTCAAGTTTTTTTAAATCTTGAGGAGAATTAATTCGAGAAAGAAGTTTATATTTAGAATCTATCATCACAATTTAGTATAACATATCAAGTGCTACTTTTGCAGCGTCAGACATTTTGTCTTCTGACCACGCCGGCTCAAAAGTTAATTCAATAATCACATTTTTTACGCCATCTATTTCAGAAACGGCTTCTTTAACAGCTTGCGGAAGATGCTCCGCTTCAGGACAATTTGGTGCCGTGAGTGTCATAAGTATTTTTACATCACCGTCTTTCTCCGTAATGTCGTATATTAACCCTAATTCATAAATGTTGATTGGTATTTCCGGGTCGAAAATTGTCTTAATGGCATCTGTTATCTTATTTTTTAACTGAGAAGGCATAAGCATACATTTTAATTTGTTTAACCATAGAAAGCAGACCGTTTGAACGTGTCGGAGATAAATATTCTTTGAGACCTATCTTGTCAATAAAACTCATGTCGGCATTCAGAATATCTTCCGGAGAAGCACCTGACAAAACGTTTATCAGCAACGCTATTATGCCCTTTGTGATGATGGCATCACTGTCTGCAGTAAACAACAACTTGCCATCTCTTAATTCTGCATGTAGCCATACTTGAGATTGACAGCCACTGATAGTGTTGTCGGGCGTTTTAAATTTATCTTCAATAGCCGGTAATGATTTACCAAGTTCTATGATATAATTATATTTGTCCATCCAATCGTCAAAATAATTAAACTCTTCAACGAGTTTTTGCGCTTTTTCTTGAATAGTCATATTATAATTTCTGATTAAAAATAATTTCGCAAAGGTAAGAGTTTTATTTGAATTAAATAATATGTTTTTATCTTGCAAATATTTCCAAAATCATTAAAAGTATGTTTAAAGAACATTTAATTACAAGCTGTTGTGAAAGTTCTCTTTTAAATGGCGAAAAAATATTATCTTTGCAAAAATTTAAAATGTTTAATTATGGATTTTTCTTTAACGAAACAAGAAGAACTTTTCCTTAAAATGATTAGAGAATTTGCGGAGAAGGAAGTAAAACCTTTGGCAGCAGATGTAGATGAGGAAGAAAGATTTCCGATGGAGACTGTTGAAAAGATGGGTAAAATCGGATTAATGGGTATTCCTGTTCCAAAACAATACGGTGGACAGGGCGGAACGAATCAGATTTATACTATGGCAGTAGAAGAGTTGTCGAGAGTTTGCGCAACTACAGGCGTTATTGTCTCGGCTCATACTTCATTGTGTATAGCTCCGATTTTGGAAAATGGTAATGAAGAACAGAAGATGAAGTATATTCCGAAACTTGCAAGTGGCGAGTGGATTGGTGCTTTTGGTCTTACAGAACCTAATGCAGGTACAGATGCAGCTATGCAGCAAACTACAGCTGTGGATGCCGGAGACAAATGGATACTGAACGGCTCTAAAATATTTATTACCAATTCCGGCTACGCTCATGTCTATATTATTATGGCTATGACAGATAAGTCGTTGGGAACCAAAGGTATATCAGCATTTATAGTAGAAGATGGCATGCCCGGTTTCAGCGTAGGCAAAAAAGAGAAAAAAATGGGTATCAGAGGCTCTGCTACCTGTGAACTGATATTTGAGAATTGCGAAGTGCCAAAAGAAAACCTTCTCGGTAATTTAGGTAAAGGCTTTGGTATAGCAATGAAAACTCTTGACGGAGGACGTATAGGTATCGCTTCCCAAGCTCTCGGAATAGCACAAGGTGCTATGGATGAAACTGTTAAATACACTAAAGAGCGTAAACAATTCGGTAAATCTATCGCTTCTTTCCAAAATACCCAGTTCCAAATGGCTGATTTGGAGACTAAAATACAGGCAGCTCGCTTACTTGTAAGGTCTGCCGCCTATAAAAAAGACCAAAAATTGCCATATTCAGCAGATGCTGCTATGTGTAAATTGTTTGCAGCAGAAACAGCAATGGAAGTGACAACTAAAGCTGTACAATTCCACGGCGGTTACGGCTATACCCGCGAATATCCGGTCGAAAGAATGATGCGTGACGCTAAAATTACCGAAATATACGAAGGCACTTCCGAAGTTCAAAGAATGGTTATCGCCGGCAAATTGTTTAAATAATAAAAATTGAAAATGATGAATATAGTAGTTTGTATAAAACAAGTTCCGGATACTACCGAAATCAAGATAAATCCGGCAACAGGAACACTAATCCGTGAAGGTGTGCCAAGTATTATGAACCCTGATGATAAAGGCGGTTTAGAAATGGCATTAAGATTAAAAGACCTGTATGGAGCTAATGTTACGGTTATTACCATGGGACCGCCACAAGCAGATGCAATATTACGCGAGGCTTTTGCTATGGGTGTTGACCGCACTATTCTTTTAACCGACAGAAAATTTGCAGGTGCTGATACTTTAGCTACCTCTAACGCTCTTGCAGCTGCTCTAAAATGCCTCGATTATGACCTTATCATCACCGGTCGTCAGGCTATTGACGGAGATACGGCTCAAGTTGGACCACAAATGGCTGAACACCTCGACCTGCCACAAGTTTCATACGTTGTTGACCTTAAATATGAAGGCAGACATGTCATCGTCAAAAAAGAAACTGAAGACGGTTATCAAATGCTCGAAGCTGAAACACCATGCGTGCTTACTGTCCTTGCCTCAGCTAATCAAGCTCGGTATATGACTGTGTCCGGAATTATGGAGGCTTTCGATAAAGAAGTAGAAATATGGAACGTCAGCAAAATTAATGTTGATGAAGCAAAGTTAGGTCTCGCCGGCTCTCCGACAAGAGTGAAAAGCTCTTTTACTAAAGCTCAAAAAGGTGCCGGACAAGTGTATGAAGTTGATGCAGAAGAAGCTGTAGGCATCATCATCAGTAAACTTCAAGAAAAATATATCATTTAACTCAATAGTCGTTTAATTATGGATACCTCAAATTATAAAAATGTGTTCGTCTTTATCGAACAAAGAGAAGGAATAATACAACCGGTTGCTTTAGAATTGTTAGGAAAGGCTTCGGATTTAGCTGCCGCTTTAAATGAAAAAGTTGTGGCCGTTTTTCTCGGATATAATATAACCGATAAAGCACAATATCTTATAGAATATGGTGCTGACCAAGTAATTTGTGTAGATTTGCCGGAATTGAAAGACTATCTCACAGAGCAGTACTCTCAGGCTGTATATCAGGTAATTACTAATTATAAGCCAAGTATTGTCCTGTTTGGTGCCACTACTATAGGCAGAGATCTTGCTCCACGCCTCTCAGCACGCCTTGCAACAGGATTAACTGCTGACTGCACTAAATTGGAAGTGTCGGAAGAGAAACAGTTTATGATGACACGTCCCGCTTTCGGCGGCAACCTTATGGCAACTATCGTCTGTGCCGACC
>JALNXP010000186.1 GCA_023230285.1 Bacteroidales bacterium
AACTAAAAATAGCCGAGGCACAGCAGGAGGAAGCCAAATTGAGTTTTCAGCAAACATTACTGAATGCCGGCATAGAGGTCAACAATGCCTTGTCGCAAGTGCAGAGTTACGGTAACAGAGGCGTTTATTACGAGCAGCAGGTGCTGTCGCTGAAACGTGCCGTTACAAGCACCACCGCCCTGATGAAGCACGGCTCCAACACCTATTTGGAAGTCTTGACCGCCCAACAAAGTCTGCTCTCGGCACAGCTGACGCAGTTGAATAACGATTACAATAAAACCGTTTCGGTAATTAATCTGTTTAAGGCGTTGTAAGTATAAAATTGACTTCAAATAAAACTCTTTTTATTACAAAAATAAATGGTATTTTTGCAGTGGAAAAAATTATTGAAAAAGAATGGCTAAAAAGAATCAATCTAAACGATTAACGAATCAACATAAAGAGTCTAAAGGTGTAATTGGCATATTTGGAGAAGAAGCGAAGTTACACGACATTACCGTTGGTAAAATATCACATATTATAATAGAACAACTAAAAAAGGAATATCCACAGCTGTCATTTAGACACAGAACAAGCATAAAAAAAGAAGAAATAAACGAAGCCCTAAAGAAAATTGATAATGAGTTAGGGCAAACTCTTTTTGTTCCACATTCAAGTATTATTCCCGATGGCGGAATTGTTGAAGTAAAAGACGATAATGGCAATTGGAGAATCGTATTGGTATCAGAAGCAAAACATCAAGGTAAAGACATTGAAAATATCAGAAATGGGAAATTAGTAGGTAAAAACAATGATCAGGATCTGATGGCGGCCGGAAATGCGATAGAAAGGTCTCATAAAAACATTTCGGAAATCGCAAATTTTATGCTATCCAAATCTCATTTCCCATACGTCTTATTTTTAGAGGGTTCTAATTTTCTAACAGAGACTATTTCGATACAAAGACCTGATGGAAGACTTGTAACGCTTGAATATAATTCCGGAATGTTGAATAGATTAGACAGATTAACTGCTGCCAATTATGGTATGCCGATAAATACAAATTTGTGTAAAAACAAGTTTGTTAAACATGCCGATAAAACAATAATGTTACAAGCCACTTCAATCTACACACAGGGAAATGGAGAAAGATGGGAAGCCAAAGATATGTTTGATATTATGCTTGATATTTCCAAAACATCACTTAAAGTATTAGGCAGTGAAATTTTTAATCAGTTAACAGAAAATAAATAAAGTCAAGTGTCTAATGGCAAGAAATGCGACAAATACATTATTACAGAAAGCAAAGAACTCGAAAAGCGATGAGTTTTACACGCAAATTTCCGATATTGAAAGTGAATTGCAATATTATAAAAGCCATTTTAAAGATAAAGTAGTTTATTGCAATTGCGATGACCCTCGAACAAGCAACTTCTACAAATATTTCTTCTCTCATTTCAAAGAATTAGGTCTAAAGAAAATAATAACAGCCTGTTACAGAAAGCAAACATTTGATTTGTTTCATAACAAAGAAGAAGAGCATGGTTTTTTCTTGGAATATACCGGGAATAAAGTAGATCACGACAATGCAGGTTATACCGACATTGTTCACTTTAAAGGAGATGGAGATTTTCGCAGTTCAGAGAGTATAGAATTGTTAAAGCAAGCTGACATAATAGTTACCAATCCTCCATTTTCATTGTTTAGAGAATTTGTAAATCAATTAGTTAAATACAACAAACAGTTCTTGATAATTGGCAATATCAATGCTATTACCTATAAAGAAATTTTCAAATTAATTCAAGAAAATAAAGCATGGTTAGGGACAAATCTTGGCAGAGGAATTTCCGGTTTTATTGTTCCCGACCATTATGAACTTTATGGAACTGAAGCACGAATTGACGATTTCGGGAACAGGATAATTTCTCCAAATAATTGTTTGTGGCTGACTAATATAGACAATTCAAAACGTCACGAAGACATTGAACTTACAAAAAGATATTTTGGAAATGAAAACGAGTATCCAAAATATGATAACTATGACGGAATTAACGTAAATAATACGCAAGACATACCGGCTGACTACATGGGATATATGGGAGTTCCCATCACATTTCTTCATAAATTCAACCCGGACCAATTTGAAATAATCAAATTCAGAAAGGGCAATGATGAAAAAGATTTAGCAATAAATGGCAAATGTCCGTATTTCAGGATTCTAATTAAAAATAAACGGATACCGGCTGAAAAATAAAAACCGAACAATTGTTGTACCCAAATTTTCAATCTCAATGCAACCCATTCAAAAACTTCTTTCTTTCAACATGTTCAGAATCTTGCAATATGAAGCTGTCTTCAAATAAATCCTTTTTATTACAGAAATAAATGGTATTTTTGCAGTGGAAAAAATTATTGGAAAAGAATGGCTAAAAAGAATCAATCTAAACGATTAACGAATCAACATAAAGAGTCTAAAGGTGTAATTATATGAAAACTTCTATCCGCTTTTTCAATGACCGTGAGGTGCGTGCTGTTTGGGATGAGGAAAATTCCAAATGGTGGTTTTCCGCGGTCGATATTGTGGCGGCAATTACCGAAAGCCCGAATCCGCGAAAATATTGGAGCGTGCTTAAAACACGACTCAAGCAGAACGAAAGCGAGTTGACTTCATTTTGTAGTCAACTGAAACTGACAGCTGCCGATGGGAAAAAGTACACAACCGATTGCTTCTTGCAAGATAAGATCACGGATTTGGTTAAAGCTATCCCAAGCAAAAATTCCAACGCCTTTCTCGACTGGTTCACATACAGCGACAACACCATAGACGGGAAAAGCAAGAAAAAGGCTTACACTTTTTGGGACAGCAACTTGATTGGTGAAACAGAAGTTGGCAGCATAAAAGCACTGCAAAAAATTCACGCCTACATTTTTGGCGGTCTTTATGATTTTGCAGGACAAATCAGAACAAAAAATATAAGCAAGGGAGGGTTCACCTTTGCTCCGTGTCAATATTTTGCTACAACGCTGTCTGTCATCGAAAGAATGCCTGAAACCACATTTGACGAAATTGTTGATAAATATGTAGAGATGAACGTGACACACCCATTTATGGAAGGCAACGGACGAAGTACCCGCATTTGGCTTGATTTGATTTTCAAAAGAAGTTTAAAAAAATGTGTCGATTGGAGCAAAATCAACAAAAACGATTATCTGCAAGCGATGATAGTAAGCCACACCGATAGCAGTAAAATTCGTGCGTTGCTTAAACAGGCATTGACCGACAAAATCAATGACCGTGAGATCTTTATGAAAGGCATTGATTATTCTTATTATTATGAAGAAAATAATTGACAATAAATACTCAATAATTTAATGACGAAAAATCATAAAAAAGACATAATAACAATTCTGCTTTTATTGCTTAATATTTCATTGTTTGCCATACAACCCGATACGGTTTATGTTCGGATGCCGGAGCAATTAGGATTGATGTACAAGAGTTTATATGTAAAGACCTCTGACGGTTATCAAATTGCCACGTGGTTTTTTCCTGCGCAAGAGGCGATTTCCGATGAAGAGTTTACGCAATTAAACGGTTCTAAACGTCCTTATAAAACGCTTGATAAAAATCCGCGACCGACAATTATTATTTGTAACGGCGATGCAGGAAATATGTCCTATTTTCAATTGGCTTTGGCAGAAAAGTGGACGGCAATGGGTTTCAATGTTGTAACGTTCGATTGGCGTGGTTTTGGAGCAAGTTCAAAATTTGAGATGAATACAAATTATTTGTGTTACACGGAAATGCTGACCGATTATGAAGCGGTAATCGAAGTCGTTGCGGCGCAACCGGAAGTCAAACGCGGAGCTATTGCCGTAATGGGCTGGTCAACAGGTGCGTATTTGTCGATGATTGCAGCCTATAACAACGAATTGGTGGACGCCTTCATCGGACGTTCGTTAGCTACCGATTTCGAGGATTTTATTCCGTTGGTGATGCAGGTAAAAAATAAAACACGCGAGCAACTGATTGTGCCTGACGATTTTCCCGCAAAGCAGATGCCGATTTACATCGCCAAAGATTTAAAAAAACCGGTTTTCCTTATAAACGGAGACCAAGATCTTCGCACACCGGTTTGGATGAGTGAAAAGATATTATCGGAACTGCCGGCCGAAACGCCTCGTGAGCTGATGATTGTAAAAAGTGCCGGACACGGTGGCAAGGAAGATCCGATAATGTTGGATTTTGATAATTTTATAACACACTGCACCGAATTTTTAAACGACAATCTCAAATAATTATGACGACATTGCAACAAAAAGCGCTCAAAATGCTCAATCAGAGCCAACTGATAAATTTTTCTTCCGTAACCGAAACCGGTTATCTGCGTTAGTGCAAAGTCTGCTCTCGGCACAACTGACCCGGTTGAACAACGATTACAATAAAACCGTTTCGGTGATTAATCTGTTTAAGGCGTTGTAGGTATGAATATGATTTCTAATAAATCCTTTTTTAATACAGAAATAAATGGTATTTTCGTACCATTAAGATTATTCACAATCACTCTATAACAAGATTTGATATTGGTATAACCTAACCTAAATTTATAATCGAATATTTTTATCTTGATTTTTGAGATAAATTTGTATCTTTGCAAATTAAAAATAGTGAAAGATGAATCGAATTAAAGAGGTTCTTGAGGAAAAGGGTATTAAGCAGACTTGGTTAGCTGAAAAGCTTGGCAAGAGTTACAATATGGTAAACTCTTATGTGCAAAACAGACAGCAGCCAAGAATTGAAGTGCTTTACGAAATTGCCAAAATTTTGAATGTTAATGTCAAAGATTTATTGAAAGAAGAAGAATAATGGAAAAAGAAAAGCAGATAGAAGATAATTTTATTCATAGCTTACGCAGCCTTGGATATATTTATCGTGATGACATTCTCGATAGAGATACGCTTGAATCCAATTTTAGGAAAAAGTTTGAGAATCTGAACCGTGTTCATTTATCAGATTCTGAATTTGTTCGTCTTCTTGAAGACATTATTGATTCGGATGTATTTATCTCTTCCAAAAAATTA
>JALNXP010000014.1 GCA_023230285.1 Bacteroidales bacterium
ATTACGGCAGTATAAGAGTAAGTCGCTGGTTACAAGCACGATAGTTGGAGATGTCGATGTTTTTTCTATCGCATCAGACGACACGATGGCTTTCGTTAATTATATGAAAATAGTGGAAGGGTCGTTGGTGCATGTCAACACCATAGAGATGAAAAAAATTATTGATGAGCAGAGCGATGATTTGTTGATGACGGCTATTTCGGAATTGCGTATGCGCTATAATAGCGAAAGTGAAATGATAATAGTTCCGTTTATGCCGTCAATACAAAATGAAAATGTTAAATATATAGTGCCAAAGACGGGAGATAAAAAACATTTGTTAGAATTATCGGAGCGTAATTTGCGGTTTTATATACTTGAGCGGGAAAAACGCAAAGATTTGGTAGATCCGGAGCGACATACCAAGCGGATTTTAAATACTATGATGCACGATTTGCGGATGCCTGTAGAACCGCGAAGGATAGAGTGTTTCGACAATTCAAATTTACAAGGCACAGAGCCGGTTGCAGCTATGGTGTGCTTTATTGATGCAAAGCCGGCGAAGCGTGAATACAGGCATTTTAATATCAAAACAGTTGTTGGTCCTGATGATTTTGCTTCGATGGAAGAAGTAATATTCAGACGTTATAAACGTGTTTTAGACGAAGGCTTAGAACTGCCACAGCTGATAATTGTTGATGGCGGCAAAGGACAGCTGAGTTCGGCACTGAAAAGCTTGGAGGCGTTGGGGCTTGACAAAAAAATTACTGTTATCGGAATAGCAAAACGTTTGGAAGAACTGTATTATCCGGGCGATTCTTTACCTATGTATCTGAATAAAAATTCGGAAACGCTAAAAATAATTCAGCAGCTGCGAGACGAAGCTCACAGGTTTGGCATTACTCACCACAGAAACCGCAGAAGTAAGGCAATGCTTAAGGGTGGTGAGAGTAAGAAGAAAAAATAATACAAGTGTCGCAGGGAATGTCGTTTAATGACTAAACGTTAAATAGTTTTATCGGGCAGTAACAATTATCAATCCTTAATTTTCAAAATTTATGACTTCCTCTGCATCTATAGGCTTGTTATTGTACCATAACTCAAAATGTAGATGAGGACCTGTGGATAACTCGCCGGAATTACCTGTAATAGCTATGGCTTCGCCGGCATTGACGTATTCGCCTTCTTTCTTTAATAAAACCGAGTTGTGCTTGTATACACTGACAAACTCATGTTTGTGCCAAATAACAATTACGTTGCCTGTCTCTAAAGTCCATGCAGATAATATTACAATGCCGTCTAATGTGGCTTTCACGACATTACTTTCTGTAGATATGATGTCTGTGCCAATGTGATGTTGAGCAAGGTTGAATTTGGAGGTTATGATGCCTTTTACCGGCGGATAAAATGAAAAACTGCTGATGTCCAATTGATTGACATTTGCTTCTGCCATATTTACGGAATAAGCCTGTTGTTCAAAATTATTTCTGAAAATAGAATCATTGGCTGAGATTTTGTATTCAAAATGATTATCCGGTTTAGTCTTGTTTTTATCAAGAATATGATTGTAATATATTGTATCTTCACCTCTTAGAATAGCTAATAAATTTTGATTAAATAGCAGGGTTTGATATAAAACATGGTCTAAACTGTCTGTTCTTTCTTCTAATACATACAATTCATTTCTCAAATCAGGGTCCGTATAACCCGGAATGTATTCCCGAAGTTTTGTAAAAGCAGTTAGGTAAACTGTTATCGCAATTACAAATAATATTATTATAAATAAAAAGGTTATCAACATCGCCGGTGATATTGTATAATTTCGTTTTTCTTGAAAATCATGTTCCGATTGGATTACTATTCTGAATCTTTGTCTGATTTTTCCGAAAAAACTCCTCTTATCTTTCGTTTTATTATTACTTTTCTCCAATTCCGTATTTTTTTTGTGCAAATGTCGTGTTTTTTTTTCAATTATAAAAAAATATAGGTGTTAATTGAAAAAAATAAAATAAATTTGCCGTTTTAAAGTTATTTCTAAATAAAGTATTTTTTATTATTGTGAAGTCAAGAAAATTAGTTTTAGATATTATTTTATTTATTGTCGTTTGTAGTTTGTGTGCTTGTTCGACAAAGAAGAACACATTTACGAGACGGTCGTTCCATAATCTTACATCACATTATAACGGTTATTGGAATGCAAGAGATAAAATGCGGACAACAGTTGAGCAAATGCGCCATGGTGGTGTCGATAATTATACTGCAATTATTCCATTGGAGTATTATGGAACAAAGGCTGAAACTCAATCTATGAAACCGAACTTAGATGGTTCAATAGAGAAGTCTTTTTTGATGATTCGCCGACATTCCATGATATTTGAAAAAGAAGAAAGAATTAAATGGATTGATGATTGTTATATGGTGATAGGTATGTGCTATTTTTATGAAAAAGATTATAGCAATGCCAGAAGAACCTTTCAGTATATTTTGAAAACTTATGAAGATACTCCTTTAAAAAATTATGTACAACTTTGGTTAGCAAGAACTTACGTTTGTAGTAAAGAGTTTGAGAAGGCTCAGATAATGCTTGAGACTATACAGCCGGCCATCAATAATTTTGAAGTTTCACGCACTGTTCAAAAAGAATTTCCTGTGGTTTATGCTGAGTATTATCTATATCAAAGTAAATATGATGAGGCTATAAGCTATCTTGAAAAAACTATCGAAACCAACAAATTTAATAAGACTTTGAAGCAACGCTCTCGATTTATTTTGGGACAAATCTATCAGAGTAAAGAAGAATTTGCAAAAGCAACGAAGTATTTCGAAAAATCATCTAAAGGGAATAACTTCTACATTAATTTTAATTCAAAAATCAGAATAGCACAATGTTATGATACAGGCAATGGCGATAATATAGTTAAAACATTGACAAAGATGCTCAAAGAGGAGAAAAATGCAGAGTTCAGAGACCAAATTTATTATGCTCTTGCCGATGTTTGTAGAAGAAAAGGTGATACGACATGCCAGATAAATAATCTGAAGAATTGTGTGGCTTCGAGTGTCAGCAATAACTATCAGAAAGCTATCGGAGCTAACGACTTGGCTAACTTGTATTTTAATAAGAAGTTGTATATAGAATCGCAGCCTTATTATGATACAACAATTCAATTTTTGCCTTACGATTATCCGAATTATATGGAGATTAAAGAGCGTGCCTATATTTTGACGGATTTAGTAAAATGCTTGACAACAGTACAGACAGAAGATAGTTTGCAACGTATGGCAAAAATGGATCCGAAAGAAAGAGATGCAATGATAAAAAAGATCATTGATAAGTTAAAAGAAGAAGAAAGAATTCGTCAGCAGCTTGAGCAACAACGTCAGCAGAGTTACAGCTCTTCTATTGTCAATCAATATGAGAATCAACAAATTCAAAATCGTTTGGGTGTTCAGAGTTCTTGGTATTTTTATAATACGCAGACAGTCAGTCTTGGCATTACCGAATTTAAGAGGCGTTGGGGCAACAGAAAACTTGAAGATTTATGGTTTTTGCAAAACAAGCAATCTTTTTCGTGGGAAGAACTTGGCGAAATTGCTTCTGATACAACATCTTCTGATACAATACAATATGTTACTGATGTGATGGACCCAAAATATTATACTCAATATCTTCCTCTTACCGATGAATTGATGGTGATTTCTAATAACAGGATTGAGAAGTCGTTGTATGATGCCGGTTTTATTGCCACTGAAAGGCTGGGTGATTATAATTTGTCTAACGAGTGTTTTGCTTCACTGATAAAAAGATTTCCGGAGTCTAAATATCTATTGCTTTCATATTATATGCAATATATGAATTGTACGGAACTTAGCGAAGCTGATTGCATGAGTGAAATGAAAGGCACTATTATAGCAAAATTTCCAGAAAGTGATTATGCGAAATTGTTGCAAGACCCTTCTTATATCGTAGTTATGAAACAGCGTATGGATGCTGCTAAAAATCTTTATGCTGATATATATAATTCGTATGAAAGTGGAATGTATGATTTGATGCAGATATATGCCGAAGAAGGTCTTGCATTGAAAGACCCGGATTATGCTCCGCGCTTTATGTATATGTCGGCGATGGCAGATATAGGTAAAAAACTTGATGATACTGTGGCAATATCTAAATTAGAAACTTTGATACACAATTATCCGTCTGCCGAAATTACGCCTCTTGCGCAGCAAACGTTGGATATGCTGAAACCTAAAGAAGAAGTAGTACTCGATTCTGCTACTATTGCAACGATGGAGCAAGAACGAATAGAGAAAGAGAAATTTGAACAGGAGATAGAAATGTATAAATATAGGTGTAATGCAAACTATTTTTACGTCTTAGTGCTGAATGTGAATAAAGCTAATGTAAAAGCAATTTCGACAAGAGTGTCCGATTATGTTCTGAGATACCATAAATTTGACAACCTGTCTTCTAAAAATCTTGTTCTTAACGATTCTTGCGAAATGATTACGGTAAGTTCTTTTCCTGATTGTAATAAAGCTTTGGATTTTTATGAAAATGCCATGGAAATCAATTATATATATTCAGGATTGCCTCCTGATGCTTATTATCACTTTGTTATTTCGCAAGATAATTATTCTACATTTTATAAAAATAAAAATATCGAAGCTTATCAGTACTTTTTTGATAATAAGGTATTGTCTAAAAGAAAAGAAACAAATAATTAACTTATAGTGAAGAATTATGGCTAAAGAAGTAGAAGTTGACAATAGAAATTGTGCAAATATTATTCAAACAGGTACTAATATAGAGGGTGAAATACGAACTAATGGGAATATCCGTATTGATGGAACAGCTTCAGGGACAATAAAAGCCTTAGGTAAAGTTATTATTGGAGCAGAGGGTGTAGTTAATGGAGAGATAGAGTGCGGAAATGCTGCCATTGAAGGTCAATGTAATGTGAAAATTACTGTAAAAGAGTTGCTTGAGCTAAAATCTACTGCGCGGTTTGAAGGTGAAATAAGTACTTCAAAGCTCAGTATTGAAACGGGCGCAATTTTTTGTGGTATTTGTAAAATGAAAATAGAAGATAAACAAAGTATAAAAGAAAAATAATCGAGGTAAATTTATGACAGACGTGGATTCAATAGGATTTTTTGCAGAAGATGGCTTGGATTTTGATTGTCCTAAAGGCTATGAAAAATTGCGAAATCTTTATGATAAAGAAAAATTAGAGAAGTTGAAGTATCATTATGCTCAGATTTTAGATCTTTTAGGAGAAGATGTTCAGCGAGAAGGACTTGTTAAAACACCTGAAAGGATAGGTAAGGCAATGCAGTTCTTTACTCATGGTTATTTGATAAATCCTGAAGAAATTTTGCGTTCGGCAATGTTCTCGGTAGATTATAAGCAAATGGTTATTGTTAAAGATATAGAAATATATTCAATGTGTGAGCATCATCTGCTTCCGTTTTTCGGGAAGGCGCATGTTGGCTATATTCCCCGTAATTACATAGTAGGTCTGAGCAAAATAGCTCGTGTTGTGGATGCTTTTGCTCGCAGATTACAAGTACAGGAACGTATGACTACTCAAATTAAAGATGTTATTCGTGATACATTAGACCCGCTTGGCGTGGGAGTAGTTATCGAAGCTCAACACATGTGTATGTCTATGAGAGGAGTACAAAAACAAAATTCTGTTACAACAACTTCCGACTTCTATGGTGCGTTTTTGCGCAAAGAAACAAGAGAAGAGTTTATGCACTTGATAGGTACTAAGTTAAATTGATTTAAAACAAACGATATAAATATTTTATAAAATGAAAGCATATATTTTCCCCGGACAAGGGGCGCAATTTTCAGGAATGGGAAAGGATTTATATGATTCTAATAGCATTGCAAGAGATTTATTTAAAAAAGCAAATTCAATATTGGGATTTAAAATTACAGATATTATGTTTGAGGGAGCAGAAGATGACCTGAAACAAACTAAGGTTACCCAGCCTGCTATTTTTCTTCATTCAGTAATCTTGTCGGTGGTTAAGAAAGATGATTTTACTCCTGATATGGTCGCCGGTCACTCTCTTGGCGAATTTTCTGCACTTACCGCCATTGGTGCATTGTCTTTTGAAGATGGATTAAAGCTTGTCAGTAAACGTGCAATGTGTATGCAAGAAGCTTGTGAATTAGAGCCTTCAACAATGGCAGCCGTACTGAAAATGGACGTAGAACCTCTTGAAAGTATCTTAAATTCTATTAATGATGAAATAGTTGTCGCAGCTAATTATAATTGTCCGGGACAAATTGTGATATCCGGCACTGTTCAGGGCGTTGAAAAAGCAACAGAACTGATTACAGCTGCTAATGGGCGCGTGGTGCCTCTTAAAGTTGGTGGCGCTTTCCATTCGCCGTTGATGGCTCCTGCTAAAGAAGAACTCGCAACAGCTATACAAAAAGTTAATATCGTTGAACCACAATGCCCTATATTTCAGAATGTTAATGCTCAACCGGTGAAAAATCCCGATGTCATTAAAAAGAACTTGATAAGCCAACTGACTTCTCCTGTAAGATGGATGCAGTCTATGCAAAATATGATTGCTGATGGAGCTACATGTTTTTATGAAGTCGGACCCGGTACCGTGTTGCAGGGATTATTACGCAAAATTAAACATGACATCAACGTTGAGTCTTTGTAAATAATCAATTATGAGTTGTTGTGGCGGCATATAGCCGTAAATATTACACAACTAAACATTAAACAGTTTCTTCGCATTGATTTGGTCGATTGTTAACTGCTGTTTTAAGGCTTCCAAGTTGTCGAATTTTATCTCATCTCGCAAGCGGTCAACGAAGTATACGCCTAAGTAATCTCCGTAAATGTCTTCATCAAAATCGAAAATGTTGACCTCTATAGTTAAATCTTTACCGTTGACGGTTGGGCGTGTGCCTATATTACACATTCCGAAAAAGTTGATGCCATGATATTTAACTCTACACGCATAAACACCGTTGGCTGCAATTAGTTTTAACTCGTTCTCTATGAATATGTTAGCTGTCGGAAAGCCAATGGTACGTCCAATTTGATGCCCATATACAACTTGTCCGAATATGGAATATTCATAACCCAACATCTCGTTGGCTGCTTTAATATTACCACATTTTAAAAATTCTCTGATTTTTGTAGAACTGATAACGTTGCCGGCACCGGTAATTGCCGGTATTTTTATTAGTTGATAATGATATGTGTCCGAAAGCTCTTCCAAAATTTTGTAAGTGTCTGCATGATTTGAACCTCCAAAATGACTGTCATAACCAATAACAATATACTTTGCTCCGATTTTGTTTATCAATATTTCGGCGATAAAATCAGCGGCGTTTAATTTTGCAAAATCAAGAGTGAAAGGTATTTCAATAAGAATATCAATGCCATAATGAGCAAATATGTTGTTTTTCCTACCTTTTGAGTTTATGTATTTTAAAGGCTCTTTTTGTGGGTACAATACATTGAGAGGGTGCGGATAAAATGTAACCACTACAATTTCGCCTCCTGTCTGCGCCTTAATCTCTTTCATCTTGTCGAAAATGGCACGATGCCCTAAATGCACTCCATCAAAATTTCCTATAGAAACAATAGCATTATCTATCTTTGGAATATCGGCTAAATTTTTGTAATATTTCATATCTTAAATTCCGATTTATGCTCGTCTGATTAAATATTTAAGTATCTGTACTGCATTTGTAGCAGCACCTTTTCGCAGATTATCAGACGTTATCCAGAGATTTATGCCGTTTTCAACGGAAAAATCTCGTCTTATCCTGCCAACAAAAACTTCATCTTTATGTTCGGAAATTATCGGCATGGGGTATAAATTGTTTTGAATATCATCATATACAATCAGCCCTTCGGAATTATTTAAAATATTGATTACATTTTCCATAGAGAAAGGCTCGTAAAATTCGGCATTTACAGATAAAGAATGTCCGCCTGTAACCGGAACTCTCACAACGGTAGATGTTATTTTTATTGAGTTGTCGTTGAGGATTTTGTGTGTTTCGTTTTCTAATTTTATTTCTTCTTCTGTGTACCCATTATCTAAAAAATTACCACCTTGCGGAATAATGTTGAGGTCGATAGGGTGAGGATAAGCGATAGGGACAAAATTGTCGCCGTGACGTTCATTTTGCAACTGTGTGATGCCTTTTATGCCTGAGCCGGTAACAGATTGGTAGGTTGAAATTACTAATCTTTTGATTTTTAGTTGTTTGTGTAAGTTATGCAAAGCCATAACCATGCCTATTGTCGAGCAGTTCGGGTTGGCTATTAATTTATGATTTTCTATTGAATATGCGTTTATTTCTGGTACGACCAGTGGGGTGTCATTATCCATGCGCCAAGCAGAGGAATTGTCGATGACTGTGGTGCCTGCTTGTGTAAAATTTTTGGCATACTGCCGAGAAACATCTTTGCCTGCCGAGAAAATGGCATAATCCGGTTTCATTGCAATAGCATCAGCTACACTTATCACCTTCCATTGTTTGCCATTATAAACGACTGTTTTTCCTATGGATTTTTCTGAAGCGACAGGAAGTAAGGTGTCAAACAACAAATTTTGTTCTTCAAGAACTTTGAGTATTAAAGAGCCGACTAACCCCGTGGCTCCAACAACAGCAATTGTCATAGATGTTTGTTTGTTAACTGTTTATGCCGGAATGGCATATTTTTATTTGAATATCAATTGTGACCCTGAGAGGGCTCGAACCCCCACCACGAGAATCGGAATCTCGTATTCTATCCGGTTAAACTACAGGGCCCGCGACTATTTTTGCTTAATTAAAAATGTTTTTAAAACACCAATATTGTCAATATTTTCAGTAAGCGTTAATTTGTCTTTCGATAAATTAATATTTTTTTCCTGAGCACCGGTAGACGGGAAAGTGCAAACTATTTTTTCATTATCTGCCGCTACATACCATTTACCTTCTTGGCTGTATGTTTTTTCACCGACGGTCAAAGATATTTCTATGACGCTGTCAGTGTCAAATTTCCAAATTACAGCTTTTTGCTGTTCAATAAGCTGGTCAAGACTTTCGGCTGTAACCATAGCATTTTCATCTAAGGTGTAGGTGATGTCTTCAATTTGCCAAGTTCCGATTAAGCCGGATTCTATTTTTTCGTGTTTTGAAGTACATGATACTATTGTTATAATGCTAACTACAAGTATCGTAACTAAAAGATTTTTTTTCATTTTTGTAATATTTAATGATTAAATTTGAATATTTAATTTTTCTATGGTTTTAGAGGCAGCGGCTTGTTCTGCTCCTTTAATATTATAATCGCAACCGGTTTCCATAGGTGTGCCATCGATAAAAACTCTGACTATGTATTGTTTTCCGTGACCATTACCTTGGATTTCGTCAACAACTTTAAATTCGGCGAATTTTTTATTTTTTTGAGACCATTCTAAGATGATACTTTTGAAGTTAGAGTTTTTCTGTTCAATTTCTTGTAAATCAAAATTTCTGTTGATGATATTCTGGACAAGGATACGTTTGGTAAAATTGAAACCTTTATCGAGAAATAATGCGCCGAAGAATGCTTCGAATGCGTCTCCTTCTATGGATTTTGCGTTTCCTTGATGTTGGAATGCTATCAATTTGTTGAGACCTATTGTTTTACATAAACTGTTTAGTTGTGAGCGACTTACTAATTTCGATCTCATTTCGGACAGAAAACCTTCTTTTTTGTAAGGGTATAATTTATATAAATATTCGGCAACTATTGCGCCGATTATAGCATCTCCCAAATATTCAAGTCGTTCGTTGTTAAGGTCTATTTTAGCTGAATCATCAATAGGAGCAGACTTATGATGAAGAGCTAATTTATACAGATAAATATTCTTCGGATAAAAGCCGAAGATGTTATAGATAGAGGTGTATAGTTTGTGATTAGCTGAAAAGAATATTTTTAGAGGAGGTAAATTGATATTAATAAGTTTCACTGCTATTAAACTTTTTAAAAATGATTGAGGTATTATGTCCGCCGAAGCCGAAGGCATTGCTCATAACATAATTAACGCTGCGTTTTTTTGCTTTGTTAAATAAGATGTTGATGCATGGGTCAATATCGGGGTCATCAGTGAAGTGGTTAATAGTAGGGGGGATATATCCGTTTTTGATAGATAAAATAGAGGCAATAGCTTCTATGGCACCTGCTGCGCCTAACAAATGTCCTGTCATAGATTTTGTTGAGCTGACAACTACTTTTGATTTATTGCCAAATACGCTTTTTATTGCATTAATTTCCGAGACATCTCCGAGGCTGGTAGAAGTTCCGTGAGTATTAATATAATTAATATTTGTCGGGCGTATTTTGGCATTACTGATAGCGTTTTTCATTGACAAAGCAGCTCCGTAGCCATTAGGGTCAGGTGCTGTAATATGAAACGCATCACACGACAAGCCTACACCGGAGATTTCGGCGTATATTTTTGCTTTTCTTTTTAGTGCATGGGGCAAACTTTCAAGTATCAAGGCACCGGCACCTTCGCCAATAACAAAGCCGTCTCTGTCTTTATCATACGGACGGGAAGCTGTTTTACAGTCATCGTTGCGTGTAGATAATGCGTGCATGGCGTTGAAACCGCCTATGCTGACCGGAGTAATGGGACTTTCCGAGCCGCCGGCTATCATAACATCGGCATTGCCTAATAATATTTGATAATAAGCATCAATGATGGCGTTGGCACTGCTTGCACAAGCTGATACTGTTGCGTAATTGGCACCTTTAAAGCCATATTTTATCGCCAACTGACCGGCTGCCATGTCAATAATCATCTTTGTGGCAAGAAACGGACTGAAACGAGGTGTCCCATCTCCCGTATTATAATCACTGATTTCGGAATATAAAGTATCAACACCTCCAATGCCTGAAGCCCATACAACACCACAACGCTCACGATTTAATCTGTCAACAAGTAACTTGGAATCTTTGATGGCTTCTTCTACAGATACAATAGCATAAATAATGAAAGGGTCGTTTTTTCTTGCATCTTTCTTGTCCATGTAGTCCGTAGCTTCAAAATTCTTTAATTCACAAGCTATATGTGTCTTGAATTTAGTCGTGTCGAACCGGGTAATTTCATTAGCACCACTTACTCCATTTCTTAAGCCGTCCCAAAAATCAGAAACATTGTTGCCTAATGGAGTAAGTGCGCCTAAACCGGTAATAACTACTCGGTTAAGTGTCATCATAGATTTTACTTTACTAAATTTTCAATGTATGTAACTGCATCTCCAACTGTACTGATTTGTCCCGCAGCATCATCCGGAATAGAAATACCGAATTCTTTTTCAAACTCCATGATTAAATCAACAGTGTCTAACGAATCAGCTCCTAAATCATTAGTGAAACTTGCTTCCGGAACTACTTGTTCAGGGGATACGCCAAGTTTATCAACTATGATTGCCTTTACTTTGTTTGCAACTTCTGACATAACTTTATAATTTTAAATAAACATTTTGCAAAGGTCTGAATATTTTTATTAATTACAAAATTTTTTACATTAAACTTTGCAAAATTGAAATAATAAGCTGTGTATCAATGCGATATATAATGGTCTAAAATTTTGTTTTTACCTTAAAATATGTAAATCGCCGGATAAAACAGTCTCAAATTCTCCATCAAAAGTGTAACTCGTCACTATACATACATAAAAATATACCCCTATAGAAACATCTCGTTTGGATAAATAATCTTTACCGTCCCAATTTATTTCAATATCTTTGGAAGCAAAGACCAATCTGCCCTGCCGGTTATATATCTTTGTATCTACACTTTTTATATTAGAATATTCTTTTGGCTTAAATAAATCGTTGTATCCGTCTCCATTTGGAGAAAAAACATTTGGAAGTACGTAATTTGTACATTCATTACCAATGGCGCATACTATGTTGGAAATATTACTGATGTTTTTGTTGTAGTCTATGGCTGTTACATAATAACATCCAAAAATTTTACCATCATTATAATGTTCAAAAATTGTGTCGTTAGAATTTCCCATTACAGAATCAATCAATGAAAACTCGCTTGTGCTTGTAGCTTGGTGGTAAATATAATAGCCGGCGACATCATCGCAGCAGGAACTTTCAGGATTTGTCCATTGTAATATGTTTGTACTTGTCTCACAAATAGTTTTAAGATACAGCTGTGGCGGACATGGAGCATCAGTGTCAACAGGTGTACAACATTGTATTTGAGAATTATTGATAATAGGAAATACATAACCGGCAGAATTGTAACGTCCTGTTGATGAGACAATATAGCAATATTCAGTGTGGTTTTCCAGTAAACTGTCTACGTAAGTTGTCTTTGTTGTTGAAGCAATGCTGTCGAATGAGTTTTCTGCATTATTTCGATATATTGTGTAATAATCAATAAGCCATGGCACTAAACAATTCCACGACAGTTTTGCTTTGCGGTCATTACCTTCTGTTTCGAGAAATATTGATGTAGCGTGTTCCGATTTACCCATATATTCTTCAGCAGCACCGGCAGGGCAATGATGTAAAGCTATGTAATAGCTGTGTCTTAGATTTTCAGTATTTATTCCATAATCGTAAAAAATCGAATCGGATAAGTCGGATGCCGATTTTATTTCATCATATTGTGAATTGTTGTGATTATATCTATACAGGTAATATTTATACGGATCAGGGTAAATAACGGTATCAATTTCTGTAGGTGGTGATAAAGCTATCATCATGCTTCCGTTAATGCTGTCGGTTTCCAATACGGAAACATTGGTAATGACAGGCAGGTCTTTCTTCAAAGTAACAGTGGCTTTATCTGAAATTACACTTTCTGTGTTATTATTGAAATACGCTGAAATACGATACGAATAAGTGAGTCCGATAGATAAATTGCTCATATCTCCAACATCAGTATAATAATTGTCAGAGACATTGGTAGTGCTGTATATTTTGATATATCCCCAATTATAAGGCATTCCGGTAACGCAATAATCTACTTCATGATTATCGTCAAATTGCGAGCGATAAATATTAAAGCCGAGAGCGTTTTGACATTCATAATTATCCCATGAGAGGAAAACGTTTCTTGATATAGCTTCGGCATCAAGGTTTTGTGGAGCTTTGGCAATAACAGTGATAGCTGTATTGGATATAGTGCTGAGGTTCACAATGTTATCTTGGTCGGTGGCTTTTAAATATAAAACGTAAGGTTCTTTTCGGACATCATAACAGTTAGG
Source organism: Bacteroidales bacterium (assembly GCA_023230285.1). Classification (GTDB taxonomy): domain Bacteria; phylum Bacteroidota; class Bacteroidia; order Bacteroidales; family BM520; genus RGIG7150. The sequence continues at coordinate 13,246 of JALNXP010000014.1, forward strand.
TGTCCACGAGAATGTACCATTTGAAGTTCCTTGTATATTGTCATTTATAACAAATTTTGCATCAGTTGGTTCTAAGAAGAAAGGCTCGCCGGTTGCTATGAGTTTTATATAATCGCCGTCAATGTCGGTAGCGGATATTGACATGTTCAGAGTGTCGTTGGCGAAAACGCAGGTGTCGGTAATGTTATTAATTACCGGCGGGTTGTTGTCGCAGGCGGAGACTATGATTTGGAAGTCGCGGATGATATATCCTATTAAAGTACCGTTACGCCATTCTTTAACGATGAATGCGACATTAAATTCTCCCTGCAAACTTGGAGTTTCCCATGTAATGTCGCCGGTAATTTCGTCTATGACAAAATAGGAAGAGGCGGGAGGCAGAGAGTAACCTGCAATAATATTGCCGTTGGTACCTCTACAGGAAGTCAGTTCGTATGAAAGGCTGTCTCCGTCAGGGTCGTAAGCGCCGGCATTGGTGATGAAAGTTATGCCTACACAAGCCTTGTCGACAGGTAACATTGTAAGTTGCGGTGAGTCGTTGGAGCCAAGAAAAGGATTTATCATCAACAAAGTTTCAATATAAAAAGGTACGTTTACAGAGTTGGGAATATTCATAACTCCATAATTTCTGTTAGGGTCTTCAACAGAAATTATAAATGTGCCTGTGCCGGAATATGAGTGAGTAGTAGTGTATTTGTTGAGTTGTACATCTTTGTAGCCTGCAATATTTTCGCCCAGATGCAGACAATAAATGCCGGCAACATTATAGCCCCCGGGACCGTTAACACGTGCAACTGTTGAAGTTGTGCCATCGCCCCAACTTACTTCTAATTCGTTTCTGTCGGCAGTACTTGGAGAGTAAGTTATAGTGGTAACAGTTATTTCGTAAGTGTAACCGCTGATGTGTTTGAAGGTTATTTCTCCTGCTCTGTTATGCGTGGCAAAAGCATTGACAAAAATTGAAGACAGCAAGATAAGAAAAAATATTTTTTTCGCCATTTTTTTAATTTATTCGAGTACAAAATTAATCTAAGATTTTGAAATGGCAATCAATATTATTTTATAATTTTGCAAAAAACATTAAAAAGAGACGTGAAATAAATGGCTGATATATGTATAAGATTGATTTAGAGCAAGAAGCGATAAAAATAGAAGATGGTTTTAACACCATATTAGATGCTTGGCAGTCTGAACGAAAGACGGAAGAGAGTATTAAAGAGGTGCGAAGGGCTTTTGATTTAGCTGTGAAAGCCCATAATAATGTCAGACGTAAGAGTGGTGAGCCTTATATCTATCATCCAATAGCTGTTGCAGTTATTACGGCAAAAGAACTTGGCTTGGGGAAAACATCAATTATTTGCGCTTTATTGCATGATGTGGTCGAAGATACAGATTATACTTTGGATTATATCAAAGAAGAGTTCGGTCAAAAAGTTGCCGATATTGTTGATGGGCTGACTAAAATCAGCGATGTCTCTTTCAATAATTCCAATGTTTCATCTCAATCGGAGACTTTTAGAAAAATATTGCTGTCGTTTGCTTATGATATAAGGGTTATTTTGATAAAGTTGGCAGACAGACTGCATAATATGCGTACTTTGGAGTTTATGCCTCGCGAGAAACAAATCAAAATAGCTTCCGAAACGCAGTATATATATTCTTCTTTAGCTCATCGTTTGGGATATTATAATATTAAAAGTGAACTTGAAGATTTATCGCTAAAATATCTTGAGCCGGAAGTTTATTATATGTTAGATGCTAAAATCAAGGATAAAAAGAAAGGTTATCAGCGTTTTATCAACGAATTTATATATCCTGTAAAAAACGATTTGTCGCAGCAGGGCTTTAAATATGATATTGCAGCCCGTTTTAAGACGGTATTTTCTATATGGAAAAAAATGTCGGAGAAGAAAGTTGATTTTGATGATATTGATGACCTTTTTGCAATACGCATTATCATAGATTCGCCGCGTTCTCTTGAAAAATTCGATTGTTGGAAAGTTTATGCAATAGTTACCGAATATTATAATCCTAAAGCAGATAGGTTAAGAGATTGGATTTCTACGCCTAAGGCTAATGGCTACGAATCTTTACATGCTACTGTGATGAGTAAAACAGGACAATGGGTAGAAGTTCAAATTCGCAGCAGAAGAATGGACGATTTAGATGAAAACGGTTTAGCTGCTCATTGGCGCTATAAGGATAATGTTGACACGCAAAGCAAGTTAGATCAATGGATTAACAAAATGAAAGAATTAATAAACAATAATTCTGTTGAAGTGCTTGATAATGATGCTACTACATTTGTTGATGATTTTAAGAACAATCTTTTTACGGATGAAATTTTTGTTTTTACTCCTCAAGGAGAGTTAAGGACTTTGCCTAAAGGAGCATCAGTTCTCGATTTTGCTTATGCTGTTCATACAGAATTGGGTGATAATTGTATAGGTGCCAAAATAAATAATAAATTAGCGGCAATAAACACTATCTTGAGAAATGGGGACCAAATAGAAGTTTTAAATTCAAAGAAGCAAAAACCTAAGGAGGCATGGCTTGATATTGCTATAACACAGAGAGCAAAAAACAGAATCAGGACTTCTTTGAATCTTCAAAAGAAAGAACATTTTGAAGAAGGCAAACAACTTACGGAGGCGTGGCTTAAACAATATAATTTATCAACGGATAATGATAATATTGATGTGCTGCTTAACAATACTCAATCTGATTCTTTGATAGATTTATATTATAAGGTAGCTGTCGGCAAATTGAATTTAGATGATTATAAACATTGTTTTGGTTTGCAAGATAAGGTGAGGTGGTATTCTTTTTTGAATTTCGGGAAAAATAAATCGGATAAACAGATAAAAGACATTATCAGCACTCAAACAAATTCTGATCCACGTTCTTTGGTGTTAGATGAAAATTTGGATAATGTAAAATATACTCTTTGTTCTCGATGTAATCCCATCCACGGTGATGATGTTATAGGTTTAATAGGCTCCAGAAATAATATAATGATACATCGTACAAATTGCGAAGAAGCAATAAAGTTGATGTCGCGTTATGGTAATAAGATAGTTAAAACCAAGTGGAGAAAAGATGATACAACTGTCAGTTTTTTAGCCGGAATAGAACTTAACGGTATTGACAGAAAGGGGCTTCTTGTTGACCTTACGACACTTATTTGCAATACTTTTAATATTAACATGCGTAATATTTCGATTCAGGCATCTGACGGAATATTTTCGGGACAAATAACTTTGTATGTCAAAGATAGTAATTCATTGAACAAGCTGATAGCAGAGATAAAACACATAGACGGTATTCGGTCGGTTGTAAGAATCAACCGCAGCGAATAATGTTTATTCGCTGTTTTAATAGTTGATGATTTTTGCAGCTGTTTCGATTCTTCTAATGGTTTCTTCTTTTCCTATGATGTCCATGATGTCAAAGATGTGAGGACCTTTAAGTTCACCGACTAAACATAATCGCAATGAGTTGAATACGGTGCCGAGGTTTAATTCGTTTGAGGTTATCCATGCGTTAATAGTGGTATCACATTCGTTGATATTATAAGGCTCAATGTTTTTTATGACTTCTATCAAATTGTTCATTGTTGAGGATGTGCCTTCTTTCCATCTTTTGTGGACGGCTTTTTCGTCGTAAGTTGTTGGTGCTTCAAAGAAGAAGTGTACTTGTTCCCATATTTCTTTTACAAAATGGAGGCGTTCTTTAATCAGTCCGCATATTTTTTCGAGAGTTTTGGTGTCGTATAAATTTTCTTTACCATGTAAATAAGGTATAGCTTCTTTGCATATTTCGGCATCAGGTTGTTTGAGCAGATATTGTTTGTTAAACCATTTTGCTTTTTCGGGGTCGAATTTTGAGCCTGATTTGCCGACTCTCTCCATTGAGAATGTGTTTATAAGTTCTTGCATAGAGAATATTTCCTGTTCGGAGCCTGGGTTCCAACCCAATAATGCGAGCATATTGATAAAAGCTTCGGGATAATAGCAGCTTTCGCGATAGCCTGAAGCTATTTCTTCTTTGTTAACATCTAAAGGCCAGCGGAGTGGAAATACGGGGAAGCCCAAACGGTCGCCGTCACGTTTGCTGAGTTTACCGTTGCCGTCCGGTTTTAACAAGAGAGGTAAATGAGCAAATTCCGGCATGCTGCTTTCCCAGCCAAAGGCTTTGTACAACATGACGTGCAGCGGCATCGAAGGAAGCCATTCCTCGCCGCGTATTACGTGCGAAATCTTCATTAAATGGTCATCAACAATGTTGGCAAGATGATATGTCGGCATACCATCAGATTTGAATAGAACTTTGTCATCAAGTGTTGCCGTATTTACATGAACCTCGCCTCTTATCATGTCGTTGATGGTCAGCTGTTCGTTGGCTGGCATTTTAAATCTGATGACGTATGGTTTATCCGACTTCAGCCATTGTTCTACTTCTTCGGCGGTCATGGTAAGAGAATTTTTCATGCTTAGACGGTGAGCAGCATCATATTGGAAAGTTTCATGTTTATCCTTTAACAGAGCTTCTCTCATCTGCTCTAATTCATCTGCTGTGTCGAAAGCATAATAAGCGTTTCCGGAATCAAGCAGTTGCTGTGCGTATTGAGTATAAATATCTTTGCGTTCTGATTGAATATATGGTCCGAAATCGCCACCGGCAGAAACGCCCTCATCAGGGATAATACCGCACCACCTCAACGACTCTATAATGTATTCTTGTGCGCCCGGAACAAAACGTGTCCGGTCGGTATCTTCTATTCTTAAAATAAATGTTCCATTATGCTGTTTTGCAAATAGATAATTATATAATGCAGTTCTCACGCCACCTATATGTAAAGGTCCTGTCGGACTTGGAGCAAATCTTACTCTTATGTTGTCGTTTTTCATAAAAAAAATTTTGCAAAAGTATATCAAAGTTTTTAAATTGATTATCGAAAAAAAATTTTTTGCAATAATCAATAAATAAAAAAAATGTATTACCTTTGCAACTCGATAAAAAACTCTAATATTTATAATAATTAATGTACGCAATTGTAGAAATCGCAGGAAAGCAATTCAAGGTTGAAAAGGGTAAATACGTATACGTAAACCGCCTTGATGCAGAAGAGGGAGCTGTTGTTGATTTTAACAAAGTTCTTCTTCTTGACTCAGATGGTGCAATTACAGTAGGGACACCTGTTGTAAAAGATGCCAAAGTTGAGGCTAAGGTGTTAGAACACCTTAAAGGTAACAAAGTCCTTGTCTTCAAAAAGAAAAGAAGAAAAGGATATCAAACGTTGAACGGTCATCGTGACTTTTTGACAAAGATTCAAATAGAGAATATTGTATTTTAATAATCCTTAAAAACAAACAGAGATGGCACATAAAAAAGGAGCCGGTAGTTCAAGTAATGGTCGTGAGTCGCATAGCAAACGTCTCGGCATTAAAAAATTTGGCAGTGAAATAGTCAAAGCCGGCAATATAATTGTAAGACAAAGAGGAACTGTTCATAAACCGGGTGAAAACGTCGGTATGGGTAAGGATTATACTATTTACGCTTTAATTGACGGCACAGTAGCTTTCAGTAAAAGAAGAGATGATAAATCTTATGTTAGCGTTAATCCGTTGACAGAGTAGTTTTTTGTATAAATAATATTTTTAGTAAAAGAAGGGGCTTTCTGTTGAAAGTCCCTTCTTTTTTATTTGCTCTTTAGAAAATTAAATACAAGTCCTGCAGTACAACTTATATTCTGAGATTGTTTTAAGTTGAATAACAGTATGTTGTTAGCCGCAGCGTATATTCGGAACATCATAAAGTTTACACTTAATCCGGCACCTAAGTTTACTTGTGAATTATCGTAATTAATGGCTCCAATAACCTCCAAAATGTTGAAGAAAGTTCCGGTATAAGCCAAACTTATATGCGGAATTGTAAGGTTTTTGTCGTTTATTTCCGATAAAAGCATTAATGAGAGACGGTGGTGCGGCGTAAAATCATAGCCGGCGAGGCATGATATTTTAGGTGTCAAATACGAAGCCCATGAGTCGAAAGATGTTGTGTCAACAACAAAGTACCCGCTTAGACTGTCGACAATGGCTCCTGTGTTGATGCCATCATCATAATAATCCAAAATATCCAAACCTTCAAAAAAGAAAGAACCGTCATCATAATATTGTCCCGAATTTATTATCTTGCTGGAATAAGATTTACAATTGCCTTTCCATAATACGTATCCCAAGTCGAGTGCGCTGATTGAGAAGTCGAATTTATTTATATCAGCGTATACACCTAAGTCGATAGCGGCTCCGTAGTTTTGATAAAAGTCGAAAAACTTGAAAAAGCTGCCGGAGAGACACTTCTCTAAACTATTTAAGTCTGCAAATGAAGAATTAATGTTAAAGTGTTCATCTACGGTAAGTGCGTAGCCGTTGGGGTCTGTTTTTACCTTCAGATAAAAATCGGTTAGTTCTATACTGCCAATACCGAATATCATTTTTGGACGTACACCTATAAATACGTGTTTTGTTATTTGCTGTTGTATTCCTATAGCGACTTCATGGTATGCGTTTGCCCTGAATTTCAGACTGTTGTCTATTAATAGCGGTTCTTCTATATAATTAGCGTTTCCGAAAGCTAAAAAGCCGAATAAATCTTTTGGATATTCAAAATTACAACTTATTTTTTGCCTGATACTTAGAGATACGGCTGTTTTTTTTATTTTGAAGCCAAGTCCTAAAAGCTCTTGGTCTGTGTTTAAACGTATATTATTTTTTTCTGCCTTCATGACATTTACAAAATTCGATGGAGATATGTAGGTTGTATCATTACTGCTATAAATCAAATCATTAAAATGGAATGCAGAATTACTGTAGTTAATATGAAAATTGATGAAGGGAACACCTATATAAAGTTTATATGGATTGGTTTTAGCCGGATGATAATAGGAGCCGTAAGGATTATCCTTTGTGTGACTTAATACGCTGTTATATTGTGCATTAGCAAAGGTGACACTGAATAGTATCATAAAAAAAATGCCTGCTGCTTTTAGATTATAATTATTCATTGCTGTTTGGATTAATATTAAAATCTTCGACAGCAACTTTAATACCACCTCTTACTGTCAAATATTGGTCTGTATAAATTCTCATCATTGATTGTGGAGGAGTGTTGATAAATGTTCTAAGTATCAAATAATTAGCACTTTTCAGATGCGAAAATCTTTCGTTGCTAAACGGGAAAGTCAGGTTGGTTATACTTGGCTCTTCGACGAAGAAATTTGGTGCACCGCCAATTTCCGGTGCAGCTATTATCAAAGAATTATCTGTGATAATAGAATCTGTAATGTTCAGAAGGCTATCGGCGATAAATACTTGAGCATCAATATTAAAGGGGATTGAGTTTTCAAAAGACAGTATAACTTCACCTGTTACATCTACATCTGTTTCAAAACTGATAGCGTCAATAACTATAGTGTCATAATAAGTTATAGAGTTGATTTGCATTTCTAAAGGTATTGTTATAGAGCCGTTTACATATATAGAGTCGGTGTATGCTATTGTACTTATTTCGTCAATAGAGCCGGTCATTTCGAGTTTTATAGAATA
>JALNXP010000189.1 GCA_023230285.1 Bacteroidales bacterium
CAAATGTCTACAGTTCGCCCGGGCGTAATGCAGAAATTGCAAAGAAATTCGCAAAGAAAAGGCGAGATATTTTCTTTTACCCCTAAAATGGATGCCTCAAAATTTAAAGTGCGTATATTAGAAACAGTAAAAGAAAATAAAGGTAAGATAGATATCACCGATGCTAAAATCTTAATTTCCGGCGGTCGTGGCGTAGGCTGTAAAGAGGGCTTTGCCAAACTGCAAAAACTCGCTGATGTTCTTGGCGCTCAAGTATCATCTTCCCGCGCTATGGTCGATGCCGGCGTTATGGACCACGACAGACAAGTCGGTCAAACCGGTAAAACAGTCCGCCCCGACCTGTATTTCGCCCTCGGTATATCAGGCGCAATCCAGCACCTCGCAGGTATGGAAGAATCCGACTTTATAATCGCTGTCAATAAAGATAAATTCGCTCCGATTTTTAATGTCGCTGACCTCGGCATCGTAGGTGATGTCAATAAAATCGTCCCTCTACTTACCGAAAGATTATCAAAATAAATATGTAGGGCGATATTTATCGCCCTATTTTTTATTATAACCGTAAATTTAATAGTGACAGTAAAACACTGTAATATTAACACAAAAAACAAAACATATATGAAAACATCGTTATTATTAAAAGTTATTGTTATTTCCATTATAACCACAGTCATCAGCAATTATTCATATTCGCAAATTCGTTATGGCATAAAAGCAGGTTACAATTTATCAACAACCATACATAAAACATTGTCGGAAGGGGATTATATTGATTATGAAAAAGCTGATTTAAAATCAATTTCAGGTTTTCATTCAGGTGGAATGTTGCAGATAGATTTTGGCAAATATATAGCATTTCAACCAGCTATATTGTTAACTACCAGAGGCTATAAAGCAGAGGAAAAGTCTTTAAAAACAACATCTTTAAATTATTACGTAAACATACCTTTAAATGTGATTGGGAAATATAGTTTCAACGACATCACTGTTTTTGGTTTTGTAGGTCCATCTTTATATTACGGTTTTGCAGGTAAAACAAAGATGACATATTATACTTCAACCGGAGAAATGTTATCTACTACTTATTATAAGACGTTCAGACACAATGATGTTGATGATTTCGGGAATTATGAAGTCAATAGTCACGATTCTTTCAAGAGATTTGATTTAGGTTTAGATATGGGGATTGGTGCAGAATTTATTGGAAATTTGCAAGTGTGTTTGCACTACGATTTGGGGTTGCTGAACATAGACAGGTCTAAATACATAACTACCCCGCCTGCGATAAGCAAACAGGGTAATTTTATGGTAAGTGTCGGATGGCTTTTTAATAAAAAGGAAAAGCAAGGAGAAAAAACTGCTATTCCCGAATTATAGTTAAAACAATCTTTTAATTCCGATATATTTTCTTACTTCGGACATAGTTGTGTCAGCACTTTCGCGAGCTTGCTCGGCACCACGTTTTACAACGGCGGACAAATAATTTTCATCGGCACGGATGTCTGTAATTCTTTCTCTAAGAGGAGTTAAGAAAGCATCTACATCATTAAAAATTTGTTTTTTCAAGTCTCCATAACGAATAGAGCAGTCGTTCCATTTTTCGTTGAAATATTCGACAGTATCTTTTGTAGAGACAGCTTCTAATATGGTAAACAGATTTTTTATACAATCCGGTTTTTCCTGATTAGTGGTTTGTGGACCGGCATCAGTGAGAGCTTTCATGATTTTCTTTTTCAAAACAGAAGAAGTGTCGGACAGATACAGGCAGTTGTCGCCGCCTTCAGATTTTCCCATTTTGCCGCTGCCGTCAAGTCCGGGTATTTTCACTAATGCTTCACCGAAGTTATAAGCGGTAGGAGATGGAAAAACCTCACAATTATACATACGATTAAATCTGTTTCCGAAGGTGCGTGCCATTTCAAGATGTTGCTCTTGGTCTTTACCCACAGGGACTTTTGTTGCTCTGTGAATGAGTATGTCAGAAGCCATCAAAGTAGGATAAGTCAGTAAGCCTGCGTTAAGATTGTCAGGTTGCTTACGAGCTTTGTCCTTAAAAGAGGTACATCTTTCCAATTCGCCAAGATAAGCGTTCATATTGAGATATAGATAAAGTTCTGCCACTTCAGGGACATCACTTTGTATGTATAAAGTTGATTTTTCAGGGTCAATGCCGGCAGCTAAATATTCAGACAACACTTGCTTTATGTTCTCTTGCAAATGTTCTGCAAGAGGATGTGTTGTAAGAGAGTGAAAATCAGCAATAAAAAAATAACAACGATTATTTTCCTGCATTTTAACAAAATTAGTGACTGCACCTAAATAATTACCAAGGTGTAAAGGACCTGTAGGTCTGATGCCACTAAGAACAATTTCCATAATTATAAATATTTATAAATTAATTTCTTCCATTAAATTATTGAAGAATCTAAAATCTAAAAAGCTGTAGTTTGGCATTGAATGAATTTTCAATTTAATATTATATTTTTTCTGCCATTTTCTACGAATAGAGAGAAATCCTTTAGTCAAATAAGCATATAAAAAAGGATGAACACACAAGTTCAATGATTTCTCATTTTGTTCCTGAACAAGATATTTAAGAGTATCTTCTATATCATTTTCTATAAGTACAGACGATTTGATGACACCTTGTCCATTACAAGAGGGACATTTTTCAAGAGTTTCGATAGTAATTTCGGGTCTTACTCTCTGGCGAGTTATTTGTATCAATCCGAATTTTGTAGGAGGCAAAACAGTATGTTTAGCCGTATCTTTAGCCATTTCGGCTTTCAAGTTTTCAAATAATAATTTCCGGTTAGTCGCCAAGTTCATATCTATAAAATCGACAACTATTATGCCACCTAAATCGCGAAGTCTAAGTTGACGGGCTATTTCTTTGCTCGCCTCTAAGTTAACAGCCAAGGCATTTTCTTCTTGGTTGCCGTCTAAATTGAATCTTGAACCGGAGTTAACATCAATAACATGTAGTGCTTCAGTTTTTTCGATAATCAGATAAATTCCGTTCTTTATTGTTGTAATTTTTCCGAAAGAACTTTTTATCTGTTTATCAATGCCTAAAGAAACAAAGATGTCAACTTTGCCTTTATAAAGTTTGACAATATCCAACTTATCGGGAGCAATTTGTTTCAGATAAGATTTTATTTCATCATATAAATCTGAGTCGTTAACTTGGATATTGTTAAAAGATTCGTTTAATATGTCGCGTAAAATAACATTAGTACGGTCTATTTCGCTCATTAAAAGAGTTGGTGGATGAGCGGTTCTTAATTTTTGGACAATGGTATCCCATTTGTTTTTGAGTACAGAAAGGTCGCTATATAAATCGGCAGCCATTTTATTTTCGGCAATAGTTCTGATTATTACGCCGAAATTTTTGGGTTTAATACTTCTTACAAGTTGTTTAAGCCTATCTCGTTCTTCAGCATTTTTGATTTTCTGAGATACGGATATTTTATTTGAGAAAGGTATTAAAACCAAATATCTGCCGGCGATAGATATTTCTGTTGCTACGCGAGGACCTTTTGTAGAGATAGCCTCTTTAACTATTTGTACTAACAAAAATTGATTAGGTTGAATAATATTGGATATTTTGCCTGCTTTATCTATTTCCGGCTCTAATTTAAAATTTTCAACCTTAGGAAGTTCTGTATTATTCGGGTCGAGAACCTGTTTGGTAAATTTAACAAGGCTCTTCACTTGAGTACCGAGATTCATATATAGAAGAAAAGCACCTTTTTCGTGACCTATGTCAAGAAAGGCGGCATTTAATCCCGGCGTAATCTTCTTAACTCTTGCAAACATAATGTCACCTGTAGAAAAACTACTATCTACCTTGTCTTTATGGACTTCGGCAAGTATTTTATCTTCAAGTAAAGCTATATCAATATCTTTACCTTGTTTTCTTATGACAAGTTCTTTGTTCACAATATATATTATTTATTTTTAAATGAAAAATCTATCAACTTGTTAATGTTGCAACAAGCTGATAGATTTGAATTTAGAGATAATGATTAATCATTATCTCTTTTTATGTCTGTTCTTGCGTAAACGTTTTTTACGTTTATGCGTAGACATTTTATGTCTTTTACGTTTTTTTCCGCTTGGCATAGTTAGTACTCCTTTTTAATTATATTATTAAACGTTTTCTTTAATTTCTGCCACAAAAGATTTTGCCGGTTTAAAAGCCGGAATTTTGTGAGCCGGAATTATAATGGTAGTTTTTTGCGAAATATTTCTACCTGTTTTTTCTTTTCTTTCTTTAATAATAAAACTGCCGAAACCTCTCAAATACACGTTTTCACCTTTTTGCAAAGACGTTTTAACAGTCTCCATAAACACCTCTATCGAACTTTGTACAGCGTTCTTTTCGATACCTGTTTTGTTAGCTATTTCAGCTACAATTTCTGCTTTAGTCATAAGTCAAATCTTTTTAAATTAACAAATTATATTATTTTATATTCTCCATTAGAAATTCTGATTGCAAAAGTATACTTTTTTATTGAAAAATACACTTTTAATCAAAAAAATTTTTCATAATGTGTTCAGATTAAATATTTTCTGCTTCTAAATTAAAAAAAATTATTTTTAATGGTAACGTTTTTCGTTTTTTTACGACTAATGTATGAATAGTATTTCAAATATTATTATCTTTGTTAACTTAAAATTTTTATTATGGCTATTGGTTTGAATAGAGTTACCTTAATAGGTAATTTGGGCAAAGACCCCGAAGTTAGAAGCTTCGAAACAGGAAAAAACGTAAGATTTACTCTTGCAACAAATGAAGATTATAAAAACAAAAACGGAGAAAAAGTGGCTCATACTGAGTGGCACAATATCACTATGTGGCGCGGACTTGCCGACATCGCCGAAAAATATCTTAAAAAGGGCGATAGAGTTCTAATTGAAGGAAGAATACGTAACAGAATGTACGAACAAGACGGCG
>JALNXP010000190.1 GCA_023230285.1 Bacteroidales bacterium
TGTGTAAACCACGGACATATACACAGGAAGTTAAATATGCGACCCCTACGGGGTCATGTCAGGAAATTTATAAGCTGACAAGGCAAACCCGAAATTGTTGCAAAGCAACAATGCAGACCCGCCTTGGCTGATGTGGTTTTGACGCAGCGGAAGACTTTTTTGTTACTTTTTTAGTCATAAAAAAGTAAAGGAAGAAAAAACAGAAAAACAATACATGTAAATAAACATCTTGATTATAAATACTTTAAAATCAAATGCAACTAATGCAAATTTGACATAATATCAAAAAAATCAAAAATTACACCTTTAAATCTATATTTCTCAACTCTTTATTGTACTTTCGCAATGCTACTTGAATCTACGAAAAAAACAGATAAAAGAAAAATAACAGAATTTTTTCCGCAATTCAGCAAAAAAATTGTACCTTTGTAGCTTGAAATTAAAAAAAATTTTTGAAAAAAATATTATGGATCAATTAGGCGAGAAGATAGTACAGGTAAACATCGAAGAACAAATGAAATCAGCTTATATAGACTATTCTATGTCTGTAATCGTTTCAAGAGCTTTGCCTGACGTAAGAGACGGATTGAAACCAGTCCATAGACGTGTTCTCTTCGGAATGAATGAATTAGGTGTGAAGTCAAATACCTCATACAAAAAATCAGCCCGTATCGTAGGCGAAGTATTAGGTAAATTCCACCCCCACGGCGACTCCTCTGTGTATGACGCTATGGTCAGACTGGCTCAAGACTGGTCTATGAGATATAGAATGGTAGACGGACAAGGCAATTTTGGCTCCATTGACGGAGATGGTGCTGCCGCTATGCGTTATACGGAAGCACGCCTGACTAAACTTGCAGAAGAAATGCTCGCAGATATTAATAAAAATACTGTCGACTTTCAACTTAACTTCGACGACTCACTGGAAGAACCTGTCGTACTGCCCGCAAGAATACCTTATTTATTAGTAAACGGTGCCTCCGGTATCGCAGTAGGTATGGCTACTAATATGGCTCCACACAACTTATCCGACACTATTGACACTATTATAGCTTATATAGATAATCGCGATATAGAAATACCGGAACTGATGAAGTATATTAAGGCTCCTGACTTTCCTACAGCCGGCATTATCTACGGCTACGAAGGTGTCCGCGATGCCTATGAAACCGGTAGAGGCAGAATTGTACTTAGAGGCGAATCTACTATTGAAGTCGACCACTCAGGTAGAGAATCTATTATCGTCACTTCTATACCTTATCAGATAAATAAATCTGAAATGATACGCAAAACCGCTGACCTCGTTAATGATAAAAAATTGGAAGGTATCTCCGACATCCGTGATGAATCGGATAGAAATGGTATGCGTATCGTATATGAACTGAAAAGAGATGCCGTCAGCAGCGTAGTATTGAACAAATTATACCAATTTACTCAACTGCAATCTTCATTTAGCGTAAATAATATCTGCTTGGTACATGGACGACCGATGCTCCTGAACCTGAAACAGCTGATATCTTATTACGTAGACCATAGACATGATGTGCTTATCCGTAAAACTCAATTCGACCTCTCTGAAGCCGAAAAAAGAGCTCATATAATTCAAGGGCTAATTATTGCTACCGATAATATAGATGAAGTTATACGTATTATCAAAGAAAGCAATACACCGGAAATAGCTAAAACTAATCTCATAGACCGCTTCGGCTTGTCCGAAATACAGGCTAAAGCTATACTCGATATGCGATTAGCTAAACTTACAGGACTCGAACGCGATAAACTGCACGAAGAATATGCCGAACTCCTTGAAAAAATAAAATATTATAATACAGTACTAAATGATTACGACCTGCGAATGACCTTGCTGAAACAAGAATTTACAGATGTTAAAGAACAATATGGCGATGCACGTAAAACCCAAATCGTTTATGCTTCTTCAGATTTTAGAATGGAAGATTTGATAAATAACGAAAAAGTTGTCGTGACAATTACCAGAATGGGCTATATCAAACGTACTCCGTTGGCAGAATATCGCTCTCAACGCAGAGGCGGCAAAGGCGCAAAAGGCTCCGGCGCTCGTGACGAGGATTTTATAGAACATATCTTCGTAGCCGATACCCATAATTATATGCTCTTCTTTACCAATAGCGGTAAATGCTTCTGGATTAAAGTATACGAAATTCCGGAAGGTGCTAAAGCATCAAAGGGTAGGGCAATACAAAATCTTATAGCTATTCCGAAAGAAGACAAAATAAAAGCTTATATCAATGTCGATAATCTGACAGACGAAGATTATATCAATAATAACAATATAATCCTTTGCACTAAGAGCGGCATAATTAAAAAGACTACTCTCGCAGCTTATTCCCGCCCACGAACCAACGGCATCATCGCTATCAATATCAGAGAAAATGATGAACTGCTCGAAGCAAGACTTACTAACGGAACTAATGAAGTCATCTTAGCTACATCTAAAGGTCGCGCTATAAGATTCCATGAAGCTAAAGTAAGACCGATGGGCAGAAATGCTACCGGTGTCAAAGGCGTAACACTTAACGGCGATGACGACTGCGTTGTCGGAATGGTCTGCCCCGATACTCAATCGGAAACAGATATACTCGTAGTCTCAGAACATGGCTTCGGCAAAAAATCTAAACTCGAAGATTATAGATTTACTAATAGAGGCGGTAAAGGCGTACTGACTATGAATATTACCGAAAAAACAGGTACGGTTATTGCTATAAAAGATGTCAGCGAATTTGACGACATAATCATTATAACAATATCCGGACTGCTCATAAGAATGGCCGTGTCACAAATGAGAACAGTCGGACGCGCTACGCAAGGCGTAAAACTTATAGATATTAGAGAAAATGACGCTATCGCCGCTGTTACTCAAGTAAAAATGACAGCCGAAGAACGCAAAGAAGAAGAAGAAGAAGAAGAAGAAAATAAAAAAGATATAGACGAATTAGATGACATCAATACTGATGATGATACAAATAACGAGGATAATACCTCTGATAATGAATAAAATAAATTAATCAAATTAAAGTATAAATTTAATATTATTAAAGCTATGAAAAGAAGTATTTTATTATTAGCGACAATGATGATTTTTGTTGGCGCTTATGCTCAGAAATATGAAATCCAAAACGCTTCTGACTTCTCAAGAAACAACGACCTCGACAGAGCTATCACTGCTATCGAAAAAGCTACTACTAACGCAGAAACTATAGAAGACTGCAAGGCATGGTATCTTAAAGGCTATATATTGCTACAATTAGATAATATGTATTCTATGGTTAGATTAGGTGAACCCGGATTGACCGAATCCGAACTTAATAAGGCTTTTGCTCCTTATAATACAATGCTGGCTAATATGCCACTGAAACCGGAATCAAAGAAAAGCGTAAAACAGGAAGACGGCTCAAAACATAAAGTGGCAACTTATCTTTATGAAATAAAAGCAACTTTTGGAGCTGACGGTAAATTGTTATCTATAACAGAACCTACCGGCGGCAAATATATCGAACAATATGGAAATCTTTTAGATGCAGCTATATCCGCCTTCGACAGAAGTATAGAAATAGGTACGGAAGAAGATTATGTCCTGCAATCTAAACAAAATCTTACAGTCGCTATCCAACGTTATTTTAACTTGGCTGCCGAACAATATCAAGCTAAAAATTATGTTAAGGCTTCAGAATACTTTGAAAAATGTAATACACTTAATCTCAAGTATTTCAATACCACAGACGAAGAAGCTATGAAATATTCAAACTCTGCAATTAGAATGTATGTTCAAGAAGCACTGAATGCTCACGACACAACCGCAATTCTTAACGGTTGCGCCTTAGGTCAACAAAAATTTCCTGAAGATGTAGATTTCGTTATGATTGAAACTCCAATATGGCTCGCTAAAAAAAATAATGATAAAGTAGTAGAAACTATAGAAAAAACTTTGTCTATGGTTAAAGATAATCCCATGGTTTTCTATAATGCCGGCGTTTATTATATGGAAATAGGTCGTACCGATGACGCAATCATAAACTATAACAAAGCTATCGAACTTAAACCTGATTACTTTGATGCTTACTACAATTTGGCTTCTATATATATTGATAACGGAAACAAAATTTTAACCGAAGCTAATAATCTTCCTTTAGAAGAAACCGAAAAATATAACGAACTCAAACAACAATCTTTTGATGTTTATTCTAATGCCGTAATTTACCTCGAAAAAGCTCACGAATTAAATACTCAAGATATTTACGTACTAAGAGCGCTGAAAGATATATATACAAGATTGCAAAAAGTAGAAGATATAAAAAGAGTGAACGAACTTATTAATGAGTTAGAAACAGAATAGTGAAACTCTGAAATAAATTAAATAAAAAAAACCTGCTGAGAATTTTTATCAGCAGGTTTTTTTTATTTAAAGATGGTCGGAGAAGGGAACTCTGCAATTGGTGATTTACAAAGTTTAACCGTTATTTTATAATTTAACATAATATAAATTATATAACAAATTGCAATCGAAAAAATACCCATAATTTACAGCTCGGAATATAATTTTTCCCACATATCGGTAGCCTCATCTAATTCTCGCTTTCTTTCACCGTATCTGACAAAAACAGAATTATCAGCAGTACCGGTATTCATCAATAATTCGATGTCTTTTAAGTCAGTTTCAAGTTGTTCAATCTTTTGCTCGGCTGTTGCTATTTCTCTTTCTTTTTTACGTTTTAATTTTTCAAGATTTTTTCGTTCTTCATAAGAAGATTTATTTTCGGAAATTTTATTTTCGCGTAATGATGATGATACATTGGAATTCAAAGTTTTTCTATATGAAACATCATCTATTGAAGACATTTTGTTGCGTTCAAGATATTCTTCTATGCCGCCGGAATATTGTTTTATCGTATGATTGT
>JALNXP010000191.1 GCA_023230285.1 Bacteroidales bacterium
TGCAGCTGCTGAAGTTTTCTTTGCCATAATGTTAAATTTTTGAATTTGCTATTTTTAAATATTCTTTTTCAATGTCGACTAATACGTCTCTGGTGAGTGCCATTACCTCTAAAGCGGTATCTATTGTATGGGCTTCCTCATCTATCAATATTTTTTTTGCTTTTAGATAGACTAAATCGATGATTGCATCACCGAGGGCGGCGATGTGCGCATTGATTGCGGTATCGTCGTCAGATACGCCACGTTCAAAGATGAATGATAATGTTGGAAGGTCTTGAATACGCGTGTTTACGCCCGCCGGCGTGCTCTTGAGGCTACTATTGTTCGCCTCAAAGCCTGTTGACTTTAATTGGGTCATTTTTGGAAAATTTTTGACATGTGAACAAAAAAACGGCGTTCACTACCCGTTGTCAAAGTCATTCCAATGGACTTGCAATAGCCATTACAACCATTGCACGGGGCGAACGCCGAATATAATAATGTTTCGGGCATAAAAAAAGCCCGTGATTTGCGGACGAAACTACTCGTCCTTGCATTAAACTTTGTCGTTGCAAACATAGAGCTTTTTTTGAAATAGGTATCATTTTTGAAAAAAATTTGTATTTATGCGATTTTTATTACTTTTGTAAAAAAAACAGTGTTTATGAATGAAGCTATTTTAATACAGCCAAAAGACAAAGACGAGTTAGCGTTTTGGAAAGAAATTTTAAAGCGATTACAAGCAAAATCAATCATTTTAACTAATGAAGACTTGGAAGATTTTAATCTCGGTTTACTTATGAAAGAAAAACAGACTGGTGTCACTTGTACCAAAGATTCTATCTTGAAAAAGCTAAAAAAATGATACTCGAATTTGACAAATACTTTTCTAAAAGCATTGATAAGATCGGTTCTCAAGTTATAAAAAACAAACTTGTGAAGATGATTGACGTGTTTGAGAATGCCAGTTCTATTGAAGACATTCCCAATATCAAAAAAATTGTCGGCTTCCAAAACTGTTATAGGTACCGCATTGGCGATTATCGAGTGGGATTTGAATTGAATGGCAATACTGTTTTATTTATCGTCATAGCCCATAGAAAAGACATCTACCGGCTTTTCCCATAATATTTCTTTCCAATTTTGTGAAAAATTTATCGTCTCCATAATATTATCTTTTTATTGTTTTTAAATATTCTTTTTCTATTTTAATTAGATCGCTTCTGGTTAATGCTATCACCTCTCATCTTTCTTATGGTTTGATGTTGATTGTATTAGTTTCACACTAAAAAAATTCTTCGCCGGTAGCTGGCCCGGATTCAGATAAGCGGTAACAGTACAGTCAGCGGTTGTATATACTATTTTATCTCTAACAACCTTCCATTTATATTTTCGTTTTGTCGCCTTCAAAAATCTTTCGGCATCCTGCGGCGACCGTGCATAGAATTCTTTCATAATCTTTAAATTTTTTGGACAAAAAAAATCCACAGTAAAATATTTTCTACTGTGGATTGTCTTCTTATTATGAAAGAATATTAATAATGTCCTTTTAGAGAAAGTATATGTATTTCCTTATCTTGAATCTCATAAATAATTCTGTTTTTCATATCTATTCGGCGTGACCATTTACCGGATAATTCGTACTTTAATTGCTCCGGATTACCGATGCCGGATGTTGGATGTTGGATGCAGATTAATATCTTCTATTAAAGCTGAAATTCGTTGCTGAATTTTAACATTGCCGCTTTTCTTCCAGTATTTAATATCTGATAAAGCTTCCGACTTGTATATTATTTCCATAAATCTTCAGTTGCTATTTTTACGCCTTTGCTTTTCTCGCTTTTACGAATTTTCTTTACAAACTCCGGATCATAATGAGTCACATCTTCTTCTTCTTCTTCTTCTTTAACTTTGCCTCCAAGTGCTATGAATGCTTCGATTAATTTTTTTAATCCTACATTTCTGCCATCATATTCTAATTTAACTATTGCCATAATACACTCTCTTTTTTTGCAAAAGTAATTGTTTTTTAATAAGTAAGGCAATTCACAGTAAAAAAATATTTCAAAGAACGTTTTTTTGTTGGCTGACAGGTGGGAGTCGAACCCACTCTTTGCCGGGCATTTAATCCATGCTGCTCTAATCCGATTAGCAGCCTTATCTGTCAGCTGGGTTTTCTCTCAGGACCTACGCTATTCTAATTTTAAATTTTATTTTTTTTAGCTCTCCGGAAGCCGCTTTCAAACCTCCGGTAACACATTAATTTTTGTTGATAATATGCCGGTACCATGCCGGCGTAAAAAAATCGGCGATATTTCCTGCCGTAAAAAGTGTAGATAAATGGAAAATACCCATCTTTAGGATCAAAACCAATTATCCACGCTAACTGTCGTGTGATATTATAGGTACCGAAACCTTCTATTTCAACAGCTTTTTTGCATATTTCTGACACAGGAGATATAATCCTGTCAAAAACAGCTATCCGACACATTGCGTGGCAATATATGGCGCGCGGGTTGCGGATAGCACTCCAAAGGTAGCGGCGAATAAAGATATTTTTGATTTTCGGCTTGTATGTATCCGGCACAATACCATTGTCAAGGATGTCGTCACCCTCATCGGAATAAGTCCATAAGAAAAACAGCCACGTACCTAATGCTTTTTTCAGTTCCGGCAAATAATAGCCTGCAAAGTTGCCATCTACACATATCACTTGTAGGTCGTACGGAAATCCTGCCTGTGTATATTTCTCATATATCTTTTTCCTGTTAAGGTAGAAAATAGGGAAGATAACCGGTGCCATAAAAAATGCAGCGGTCTGGTTGAGCCACCATTTAGCGCATTGGCGTAAGCCGATGCGTTTGGCGGCTCTGACCTCCGGCGATGAGTTCCGGATATCTCTACTAAGCATTGAAATTAAAGAGAGTATCATTGTTGTTTTTCTTTTTTCTATAATTAGTTGCCGTAGCCGTAGCCGCTGCCGTAGCCGTAGCCGTTGCCGGCGGCGTAGCCGCCACCGCTTTTATTTCCGGCAGCGGGTCCGGAGTTATGTCTTGACTTTCAAATATCCGCGCGCCAAGTTCCAAAGCTCTCCGTTGTGCTAATCTGGCCAGTTTGGAATTGGTCCGGAATTTCATCCACGACGAAAGAGTCGACCTGGTAGGGGTGTCAAACTCGATCCTCAAGATTCTGCGTTGCTCACGCGTTAAAATAATTTCTTTCATGTCATTAATTTATGTTACTTTTATACATGTTTAATTTCGAGATAAAGATAAATATATTTTCGATAAAAATAATAAAAAAGTAAATAAATTTTCTATGATTAAAGAAAGAGTAAAGCAATTAATTGAAAGTCAAAATATTGCAAAAGAAGAATTCTATAAAAAAGTTGGGGTTACCAGCGCTAATTTTCGCGGAAAAGCATTAAAAACGCCGTTAAATTCGTCAACCATCGCAAATATATTTGCTGAAATTCCTGATGTGAATTTAGAATGGTTGATAACCGGACGAGGCGAAATGCTGCAAAAAAATGAAATCAGTGATGCCAAAAGCGATGAAATTTTACGCGAAATAATCCGTGAAAAAGACAAAAGGATCGAAGAACTGGTTTCAGAAAATGCAATTTTAAAAGGGAAAATTGTCAGCGAGGCTGCCGAATGTGCCGGTGTAGAGAGGTGTTCTTCGGTGGGGTAGCCAAATATTAACTACAAAAAAATATAATGAAAATAACAGTTGAGTACAACCTGCGTGCCGGTAGGATAGAGGACTTGCTTTGCAATTAGTTTTCTAACAACTGTAAGCCGATTTTTCGATATGAAGGGAAGTAACCGTCAGAACTTATAATGATATATTTATAGGCAATAGCTTCAGCAATCAAAACGCGATATATCATGTCGGTGTGCTTCTTGTTGTGAATAGTCATTATTTTCATTTTCGAAAGTTGGTTTAATGCAAATAATGCAGTATGTACAATGGTAATATTAAACCGGGAAAGATAGATGATAAGGTCATCGTATTTTAGATTTAATTTGATTTTGCCTAAAAGCTGTAATTGGATAATTTCTTCCAAAGAGTGTGTGCTGACAAAATAATTATTCTGACAATATTCAATTTCTTCCCTGATGTTCTTATCAAGTCTGTCATCGTTGGTTATAAGCCAAACAATGATGTGTGTGTCGAGTAGGTAATTAGTCATTTAGGTGTTGCAGGTTAAAAGGGTCCGGAACTAATTCAATACAATGCACGCCGGGAATAACCGAGCTTATTCTTTTACGTTTTGGTTTTTCTGTGGGCTTTGTTCCGTTTTTCTTTGGCTTTGATGCCGGTTTCTTAGTGTCTGTCATGTGTAAGTAATTATGATGCAAATATATAAATAATAAATTAAATGGGTAAAATAATGGGGAAAAAATAAAAACAACACTTGAGTACAACCTGCGTGCTTGTAGAGTAGGGCTGTGCCAAAGTATATAATCTATGTTATAAAAATAATTAATTCAGCAAAAAACTATTATAAAAAAACTTAATTTGAGAATTACAAGCAAAAAAAAGGAAACAACCCTGAGCGTTAAAACCGTGAAAAACCCTGCAAAAACAGGTGCGGAGAATAATTGTTTCGAGACAGAATCGGGACATAAAAAAACGATTTTCGGGGGTCAAAAAAATGTTTAATCGGTTGATTATCAGCGATTTAAAAGTGTTAAGTTGTGTTAAAATTTAATTTTTTAAATCCCATATTCTCCGCAAATTTCCCCGAAAGCCCTGTAAATACTAAGCTATTGTCCCTAAATAGGAACAAAGCATATTTATGGCAAAGAATAAATTCTCAACTCTTTATTGTATTTTCGCAATGCTACTTGAATCTGCTATAAATCCGATAGTTATAAAAATAATGAAAATTAAGTGATAAAATCAGGAATTTAGATTATCTTTGCAACTTGAAAATTAAAGAAAA
>JALNXP010000192.1 GCA_023230285.1 Bacteroidales bacterium
ATGACGTTTTCGGAGAAAATGATATACATAGACAGCAAACAAGAAACAGAGCCGGCACGCATCTTAAAAACCACATTCAAAAATCAAGATAAATGGTATTTGCTAACCGTCTATACGCCAACCATAGAAAAAAAAGACCTCAAAGAAGCTATACTATTCTGGATTATATTTTTGTATATCATATTACTTCTAACAATGCTTATTATCAATATTTTCATCTTTAAAAAATCGATGAAGCCGCTATATGTACTTTTAAAATGGCTTGATAATTATAAAGTTGGAACGAACAATACAAATCTTGACAACAACACAGACATCACTGAATTTCAACGGCTGAACGCAGCCGCCGTCAACAATGCTGCACGCACAGAGCAAACTTTTGAGCAGCAAAAACAATTCATCGGCAACGCCTCACACGAAATACAGACACCTGTCGCTATCTGTCTGAATCGTGTTGAACTGCTCATGAACGACAGCAATACCAGCGAAAGCCAATTGGAAAACCTAATCAAACTTCAACAGACATTATTAAATATTTCAAAACTAAACAAAGCACTTTTACTATTAACAAAAATAGACAACAATCAATTCAGCAGCACAGCTACGGTAAATTTCAATGACATCATAAAACTTCAACTTGAAGATTTTGAAGATGCTTATAGTTACAAAAACATTAACATTAACTTAAACACATTCAGCACATTCACCATAAATATTAACGACTCTTTAGCATACACTTTAACATCTAATCTTATCAAAAACGCTTATGTCCACAATAACATAGAAGGAAATATAGACATCAGCATTTATTCTGATAAAATCATTTTCAGCAACAGCGGGCTAACCCAGCCTTTAGATGCCGAACATATCTTTGAAAGATTTTACAACAGCAGCTACAAAGAAGGCTCTACAGGATTAGGCTTGGCTATTGCAAAAGCCATCTGTAAAACGTATAGTCTATCACTAACTTATTTGTTCACAAACGACAGACATGTTTTTACATTGCAAAAAATATTAAAATAAATTTTTTCAGTTTCTTTTCAGATTTCAGTTCCATCTTTGCATAAAAATAATAACAATCTAAAAAAACAAAGAAATGAAAAACTTACTGATTATCTTAACGCTTATTTCAGCTATCACATTAAACAGCTGTGCACAACAAGAAACTATGATAGACTCATGGAATTTACCTACTGCTGCGCAGGAATTTATCTCCACACATTTTTCAAGCTATGAAATTTCATTTGTCATGAAAGACAAAGAATTATTTGAAACCACCTACGAAGTAATTTTAAACAACGGCGACAAAATAGACTTCAACAAAAGCGGAGAATGGGAAGACATTGACTGCCCGTACAGCAAAGTTCCAACTGTAATTATTCCGGAAAAGATACTGACATTTGTACAAAGCAAATATCCTGATTATTATATCATTTCGATTGGAAAAGACAAAAAGCATTACGAAATCGAATTAAACAACGATTTAGACCTCAAATTCGATTTGAATTACAACTTGATAGAAATCGATTAATAAAACATACGGTATATAGACGGGTACGCCCCGTCCATATACTGTAACATATTTATAATCTGTATCAGCATAGACCAACGGCACGCTATTTATATAAATCTAAATTACCGGCTACCAAGTAGAGACGCAAAAATTTGCGTCTCTAATGTTAACATGTGATGCCTACGGCATCATGTCAAAGGTTTTATCAACTGACAATGCGGACCGCCTTGGCTGATGTGGTTTTGACGCAGCGGAAGACTTTTTTGTTACTTTTCTAATCATAAAAAAGTAAAAGAAGAACTCTTTATTGTATTTTCGCAATGCTAATGAATCTACGCCCTACATCTAAAAATCTAAATCAAAACAAATAAAGCCATAATTCATAAAAAAACATTACTTTTGCAGTTTATAGATATTTCATTTTCTTATGAAAGAGATAAATTTTAAAGAAATATTAACAGCTAAAGATCCGAAAGCGGCAAAAAAAATCCCTTGTTTTGTATACAAGATAATAAATAAAGTATTACATATTAAGCAGATTAATGCCTTTATACGCGAATACGGCGATAGAGAAGGCGTTGAATTTGCAAGTGCTTTAATACATGATTCTTTAAAAGTCAACGTAGTTCTTACAGGCTTTGAGAATCTGCCGGAAACAGGCAGAATTATTGTCGCAGCCAATCATCCTTTAGGCGGTTTGGACGGTGTTGCCATCATTGAGGCTGTTGCACAAAAACGCCCTGACATAGTATTTCCGGTCAACGACTTCCTTACCTATATTCCGAACCTCAAATCTATTTTTATTCCGATAAATAAAGTCGGTAAAACCTCGCGTGATGCCATAAAGTTGTTGGAAGACACTTTTAAATCAGACAAAACCATTCTATATTTTCCTGCCGGGCTTTGCTCACGCAAAATCAAGGGCAAAATACAGGATTTGGAATGGAAAAAAACATTTATAAAACAAGCTGTACAAACACAGCGCGACATTGTACCGGTTTACGTCAACGGCGTAAATTCCAAATTGTTCTACAACGTAGAACGTTTCAGACGTTTTCTCGGTATCAAGTTTAACATAGGGATGGCTTTGCTGCCAAGAGAATTATTCAACAAAGCAGGCAAAACCATAGAACTTGTATTTGGCAAACCAATACCATGGCAAACATTCGACACAAGTAAAGCACAAACACAATGGACACAATGCGTTCGTAATTATGTCTATTCGTTAAGAAAAAATCCAAATGTTATTTTTAAATCAGAAAAATATGGACACAATAAAAGCTGCTGCGAATAAATCTGATATTAAAGCAGAATTAAAAAAAATACGGCTACTGAAAGTTTCACCTCTTGGAAACCACGAAATATACATTTTTAATCACAATGAATCTCCGTTATTGATGGAAGAAGTTGGCAAGTTAAGAGAAATCACATTTCGACACGCCGGCGGCGGAACGGGCATGGCTATAGACATAGATGAGTTTGACACCTGCGAAAAGCCTTTCACACAATTGATTATATGGAACCCTGCTACCGAAGAAATCATGGGCGGATACAGATATATAATTGGAAATGACATCCCTATAAAAGACGGACAAATTATAACACCTACCGGTGAGCTGTTCAAGAGTTCGCCAAAATTCAGCACCGAATATGTTCCAAAAATGTTGGAGTTAGGTCGCTCTTTCGTCATCCCTGACTATCAGGCAAGTGGCGAAATTCGCAAAGGCATCTACGTCCTCGAAAATTTATGGGTCGGATTAGGCTCTCTCGCAGCCGAATTTGTCTCCATATATTACTATTTCGGTAAATTTACCATGTACACAAATTACAATATCTATGCCCGCGACTTACTACTAAACTTCTTGTACAGATACTTTCCCGACAACGAAAAGCTGTGTATACCTTTCAAACAAATTGAGATACAGCATACTGCAGAAGAACTGAACAAACCGTTCGTATGGAACGACTACGACCACGATTACAGAACACTTGCAAATCTTGTCAAAGAACATGGCGAAACAATTCCACCTTTAGTTAATTCTTACATGAACCTATCAAAAACAATGAAAGTGTTCGGAACATCTATCAACGACCACTTTGGCGGCGTTGAAGAAACAGGCATCCTTATCAATATAGACGAAATAGTCGAAAGTAAAAGTAAAAGATACGGAATATATAACAGACACCACAACTTATGATAATAAAAACCGCTCAATTCTTATGCAGCTCTGCAAAACTTTCTCAATGCCCTACCGATGGACTGCCGGAGTTCGCATTTATCGGAAGGTCTAATGTCGGAAAATCTTCACTTATCAACTGCATAACTAACAACAAAAAATTATCTAAAACCTCATCAACGCCGGGAAAGACAAGGCTGATAAACCACTTTCTCATCAATAATAAATTGTATTTGGTCGACCTGCCAGGCTACGGTTTTGCCAAAATAGACAAAAAAACGAGAGAAGCATTAGAAAAAATGATTTCAAGTTACATCTTGAAACGCAAAGAATTGAAACAGTTATTTATTTTGATTGATGCTCGACATGAGCCAATGGCTATCGATTTAACTTTTATAGAAAATATCATCGACAACAACATACCTTTTGCTATTGTGTTTACTAAATCGGATAAGCTATCAGCCACAGCAAGAAACAAAAACATGCTTTTGATGCAAAAGAACATTTCCGAAATTGCTGCAAACGTCAAGTACGAATGTTTCTTTACTTCCGCCGAGACACGTTTAGGCAAAGATGAACTTGTAGATTATATTTTAGACAATGCTGCCAAAGCATTCTGCAACCTTTCTTCTCCTACTCCACCAATTTCGGAATAAGGAAATCCAAAGGCTTTTATTTCTTGTAAATATTCATTATACAACACATTACGCATCTCGTCATCGCCATTTTCGCGTACAGGATCCGGCTTCCACGGCAAATCAGGCTTACATAACAAAACCATGTTAACATGAAAATGTCTTAAAGATTCATCTATCCACTGCGGATAACTTTTATAACAATGTATGAACCATATCTTTGTGATAATCAGATATGTATCCACGAAAACATACTGTGTATCAAATGTAAAACGACTTTGGGCTTCAATTAAATTCGTCACTTGATGTTGAGCTATAGTCTCCACATCTTCATAAGTATAAGAACGATTGACACATTGCAGTTTCTCAACATATTCTCTTGCATATTCCGGAACAAAAACGCCATTGTTGTATCTTTGTGCAAGTTGCCGACCCAAAGTAGTTTTGCCGGTAGACTCCGGACCTGTCAGCACTATGATTTTTTTTTCATTATAATTATCACTGAACATTATAAACAGAAATTAATATTATACTTGATTACAAGCAGTTTTCCATTATTATTTTTTCATTAAAGACAATAATTAACAGGATTAAGTGAAGT
>JALNXP010000015.1 GCA_023230285.1 Bacteroidales bacterium
GAGAACTTATTGAAAGTTTATCTAAAACATTCGATTCTATGCAAGCAAACAGAACTAATGAAATTATGAAAATCCTCACTTTCTTCTCTTCTGTGCTTTTACCACTGACATTTATTACCGGCGTGTATGGAATGAATATTAAATTACCTTTAAGCGATTTTAATGACGCTTTTATTGTTATAGTTGCTTTTATGGCAATTATCGTTATTACAATGTTAATATATTTTCGTAAAAAACATTGGCTATAAAACACTATGCAGGATTATCCCAAATTAAATATCTCAACTTTTGCTTCATGGAGTCCATCAGGTGATAATCCGCTGATTATTGCAGGTCCTTGTGCAGCTGAATCTAAGGAACAAGTAAATAATACAGCCCGAAGATTGGTCGAAAATGGCGGCGTTCATATTTTTAGAGCCGGCTTATGGAAGCCGCGTACAAGCCCAAATTCTTTTACCGGAGTCGGCAGAGTTGGTCTGAAATGGCTTAAATCAGTAAAAAAAACTTATTCTATTCCAATAGCAACGGAAGTGATGAGCGCAAAACAACTTCTCCTTGCCGTCGATAGTGACATTGATTATGTGTGGATAGGAGCTCGAACCTCTGTTAATCCTTATTCTATGGATGAAATAGCAGCAGCTATGGGAAATATTGATATACCCGTGTTTATCAAAAACCCTTTAACTCCCGATTTGTCTGCGTGGATTGGTGCCATCGAAAGAATTAATAACGCAGGCATTAACAAAATAGCTGTTGTCCATCGTGGCTTCCAATCTGTATATTCAGCCCCTTTACGCAATGAACCTATCTGGAACATCCCAATAAAGTTGAAATGTTTATATCCTTCTATGCCAATTATTTGCGACCCAAGCCACATAACGGGAAATACTAAGTTTATTGCTAATATCGTAAATAAAGCTATATCTTTAGATGTCTCAGGATTTATGATTGAAGTACATGAAAACCCATCGGCGGCTTTGACAGACGAAAAACAGCAATTAACCCCTACAGAATTATCTGTGCTATTAAAAAAAATTGATGGCTTTGTCTCAAATTCGTTGTCATTACACGCTCAAATATCTAATGATGAAGAATATACGCAAATCGACCACCTGCGGGCTTTAATAGATTCTTTCGATGAAAATATAATTAAAACATTATCTCAACGTTTCGAAGCTACTAAAGAAATAGGAGAGATAAAAAAGAAACTAAATATCTCGGCTTTACAAGTTACAAGATGGCAAGAAGTAATGAAAAACAGACTGGAAGAAGGCAAAAAACTTGGCTTATCAGAGCAGTTTACTACAAATCTAATGGAATTAATCCATGATGAAGCTCTGAAATCACAAGAATAAATACTGAATTACATTCAATTTGTACTTTTTATGTTTGATATTGCTATTTAAAAATTGTGATAGAATAAATATTCAAAAAAAATCGTATATCTTTGCAGATTAACTAAAAAATATTGTGATAAAAATTATGACTTATAATATAAAAAATCCTGTTGCTTTAATTTTTTTCATCCTTGTCCTGTGTAAATTATATAGTCAGGACACTTTAATAAACTCAGAATCTTATACAGACGGTTTATTGTTTGAAGCTACTTTTAGCGAAGATTCTATCATATCTTCTTATGTTTTCGAAGAAGATTCATTGCAAATCGGTATTCGAGTAGATTCTATTTTAAGCAGAGCCGATGATTCTATAGCTGAATCGTTATATATGTGTTTCTTGATGGACAACTTATGTAGCGAATTAGTGAAAGCTCGCATAGAATTTACCACAGATACTACAGCATTGAATAAATATGGGTATTCTCCTGATTCCATTCCCGTGTGGTCGGACTCCGTATATGAAGCACGCATTCATGAATTGGATATGCAAACTCCGATAGATTTATTTTTCAATAAAGATATAAAGCAATATATAAATGTTTATGCGGTCAAACGGCGAGAATTAACAAGTAAGGTATTAGGATTGGCGGAAATTTATTTTCCTATTTTTGAAGAAACCTTAGACAAATATAATATGCCATACGAATTAAAATATTTGCCGATAGTTGAGTCTGCACTTAATCCGACAGCCGGCTCGCGTGCAGGAGCAAAAGGACTCTGGCAATTTATGTATGGCACCGGTAAACTTTATGGTTTACATCAAACTTCTTATGTCGACGACCGCTTTGACCCTTATAAGTCGACAGAAGCTGCTTGCCTGCATCTTAAAGATTTATATAATATTTATGACGACTGGCTGTTGGCATTAGCAGCTTATAATTCAGGAACAGGTAATGTCAATAAAGCTATCAGACGCGCAGGAGGTAAAAAAAATTATTGGTTGGTCTGGCCTTATCTGCCACGAGAAACAAGAGGTTATGTTCCCGCTTTCTCCGCAATAATCTATATAATGAATTATGCCGCAGAACATAATATATATCCGATGGAGCCTTTACTGCTCGCTCATGAAACAGATACTGTCGTAGTGCATGAAGTAGTGTCCTTTGAACAAATCAACGAAGTTATCGGTACCGATATGGAATTGATAAAATTTTTAAATCCTGCTTATAAATTAGGTGTTATACCTGCAACAGAAAAAAATCCTTATGTAATTAAATTGCCGACACAAGATATTTTGAAATTCGTTTCCGACCCGCAAAAGGTTTTTTGTTATAAAACAAAATCAGGTATTACACGCGAAAAAATGCTGCAAGACATAAAAAAAGCCAGCGAAGCACAGATACATGTTGTCAAAAAAGGTGAAACACTCGGTTATATAGCTAAAACATATAATACAACAGTAAGCAAATTAATGACTTGGAACAATATGAAAAATACAAGCCTGAAAATAGGACAAAAAATTATAGTGTATCCGGGTAATAAATAATTTTAATCATGAATAAATCTAACGCAACAAAAAATATAGCACTCGTTTTGGGAGGCTTTTCCGGTGAACATGATATATCCGTTAAAAGTGGAATGGAAGTTATGAGAAATATAGATAAAAAATATAATGTATATCCAATAACTATTTCGAAAAACGGCTGGTATTATATTGATAATGAGGATAATAAATACGAAGTGGATAAAAGTGATTTTTCAATTCGTATCGAAGACAAAAAAATTACTTTTGACTTGGCTTTTCCAATCGTTCATGGAACTCCCGGTGAAGATGGGAAATTACAAGGATATTTCGATCTGTTGGATATTCCGTATACCGGCTGTAATATGTTCGCCTCAGCGGTAACTTTTAATAAGTATTACTGTAAATCAATTGTCTCTACTTTGGGAGTACCTGTCGCTAAATCCGTAATTATTAATAATTTTTGTTATGATATTGATGTAATAGCTCAAAAAATCGGCTTCCCATGCTTTGTTAAACCTAATAAAAACGGCTCAAGCATAGGTATCTCAAAAGTTCGAGATATTGAGGAGTTGCCAAAAGCTATAGAAAACGCTTTTCAACAAGATGATGAAGTTCTTGTTGAAGAGTTTATCCCCGGACGTGAACTTACTTGCGGTGTCTTTAGAAAAAATGGAGTTATAATAGTTTTACCTGTAACGGAAGTAATTCCTAAAAAAGAATTTTTTGATTATGAAGCAAAATACGATTCATCAAAATCTGATGAGATTACACCTGCCAATATGAATGCTTATTTGTCAATGGCTATTCCGGCATACACTAATCTTATTTATGAAGCGTTGAATTGTAGCGGAGTTATAAGAGTTGATTATATCGTAAATGATACAGATATTTATTTCCTTGAAGTAAATTCTGCTCCGGGTATGTCTGATAAGAGTATTGTTCCACAACAAGTTAGATGTTATGGTATGACTATAACGGAATTTTTAAATATTATAATTGACGAAACTTTTGCAAAATACGAAAGTAAAAGACAACAATAAAATATGAGTAACAATAAAATTAAAGCCTTTATTCCAAATGTTGTAACATTGCTAAATCTCATTTCGGGCAGTGTAGGTATAATTTTGTTGTTGACTACTCACAATGTGCTTTATGCGTGTTTTTGTATGTTTGCATCAGCTATCTTTGATTTCTGTGACGGCACTGTGGCACGTTTGTTAAAAGTGCAATCAAATATAGGAAAAGAGTTAGATTCTTTATCAGACATAATATCTTTCGGACTTCTGCCGGGAATTATAATGTATAATTTGATGACTTTACTTCCGCTACCATACGGAGTATTTTCAAAAATATTTCCTTTTTTAAGTCTGCTTATTCCGGCTTTCGCTGCAATTCGTTTGGCGCGGTTTAATGTCAGCAAACAAAATTTAGTTGTGTTTTATGGTTTATCAAGTCCCGGTGCTGCGTTTTTAATAGCTTCTTTAGCAATAAATTCTTATATCGTTAATTTTTTAACAACCAGAAATGTAATTTTAAGCGCAATTATCATCATCGTTATTATATTGATAGTATGTGCGCTAATGGTTTCAAATATAAAATTTCTTACGTTAAAGTTTAAAGGACTATCTTTTAAATATAATTATATAAACTACTGTTTATTAGTTGTTTCTGCAATTTTATTAATTTTATTGGAGCTGAATGCTCTTATTATCATCTTTGCTTTGTATGTCATTCTTTCTTTAATATTTTCAAAACAAAAAACACAGTGAAAAAGAAGTATTATTATTTAATCGGGCTATTAATCATTGTAGCTGTAATCATTTGGTTGATTAACAAAGATAACGGTTCCTCTTCTGAAAATTTTATGATAACAGTTGACACAGGAACATTTTATATTGATGTAGTGACAACTGGTGAATTAGAGGCAAAGAACTCTGAAAAAATTATCGGTCCGTCTGATGCAAGAAATTTCAGGTTATGGAATCTTACCATAGAAAACATGGTTGCTGATGGGACATTAGTAGATTCCGGACAATGGGTTGCCTCTTTAAGCAAATCGGAAATCACCAATTCTTTGAAAGATTTGGAAGATGAGTATGAACAAAATCTGACTTCATATACCAAAACAGAGTTAGACACTTCTATGACACTGCGAACAGCGAGAGATGAGTTGCTAAATTTAAGATTTACGGTTGAAGAAGCAAAAATTAAATTGGAGCAATCACAATATGAGCCGCCGGCAACAATCAGGCAATACGAAATTGACCTTGAAAAAGCCGAACGCTCATTAGACCAGTCTATTAAAAATTATCAATTGAAATATCAGACAGCTTTAGCAGATATGCAGGAAGTGTCAAATGCAAAAAATAAAACGGAAAGAAAATTAGAACAACTGAGAAAATTAATAGGACAATTCACTATTTATGCACCAAAATCAGGAATGCTGATATACAGAAAAGATTGGGACGGGTCTAAAATAGGTATTGGATCACAGATAAGTACTTGGGATCCGGTAGTTGCCGAATTGCCCGATTTAACAGTGATGATAAGCAAAACTTATGTAAATGAGGTAGATGTCAGTAAAGTGAAATCTGGACAAAAAGTCAGAATTTCTGTAGAAGCCTTCCCTGATAAAAATTTTACAGGCGTTGTCGAATCGGTTGCGAATATAGGCGAACAAGTTTCCGGCTCCAATGCTAAAGTGTTTGAGGTTGTAATTAATGTTAACGAATTTGATTCTATCTTGCGACCGGCTATGACTACCGTCAATAATATAAATACTGACATAATTACTGATGTAATGTTTGTTCCTATTGAAAGTGTGTATACCGAAGACAATAAAACTTTTGTATACACAGCACATGGTACAAAACAAGAAGTTGAGTTAGGGAAAAGTAATGATAATCAGGTTGTTGTGAACAGAGGGCTGAAAGCGAACGATAAAATATTGTTAGTGCCGCCGGAAAATGCAAATAAGTTGTCGTTAAAAACTCTTGATTAAGATGAACACTCAAAGGCTTTTATATAACTTATCCATGGCTGTTGATGCAGTTACAGACAATAAATTTCGTTCTTTTTTGACGGCATTGGGCATAATTTTTGGCGTGGGTGCTGTAATTGCCATGCTTGCCATAGGAAAGGGCGCAAAGAAAGAAATTATTGACCAAATGAAATACGTTGGAGTTAATAATATAATAATAACTCCTAAAAGCGATATTGATGCTAACCAAACTGAAGGAAGTAAAACGGCAAAAAAGAAATTTTCCAAAGGTCTGACTATCGCTGATGCTCAGTCTTTTGTGGATTTTATACCTACAATAGCAATGGTCAGTCCCGAAGTTGTCTACGATGTTCCGGTGGTGTCAAATGGTAAATCATCGAATTTGCAAATGACCGGAGTGAAAAGTGATTTTTTTAATATCTTTAATATAAATATTGCTGAAGGTAATTTTTTTACAGAAGAGCAAGCAAAGAACGGTGCGCAGGTATGTATTATAGGCTCTAATGTTAAAGCAAAATTTTTTATTGATAGTTCTCCTATCGGGCAATATATAAAATGCGGCAATGTTAATCTTAAAATTATCGGTATTATAGAAAAAATGGCAATGTCTGCTTCCACCGGACAAGATTTGGGCGTTTCTGATTATAATGATGGTATCTATGCACCAATACAAACCATAATGCTCAGATACAAAGATAGATCAGTGGTGACTACTGCCAATTTATCAGATAATTCTTCTACAACCGTAGTTGGCGGCGGCGGTAATTATGCCGTAGTCTCTTCAAGCAATAAAGATGAATCTATAAGCTATAATCAATTAGACAAGATAGTTGTCCATGTTAAAAATACAGAAGATGTTACACAGACTACTGACTTGATATTCAAAATGTTGAAGAGACGGCACAGCAATATGGAGGACTTCAACATTATTGTTCCAGAAGTGTTGTTAAAGCAAGAACAACGCACTAAAGATATTTTTAATATAGTATTAGGCGCAATTGCCAGCATATCTTTGATAGTTGGCGGTATCGGCATTATGAATATCATGCTTGCTTCAGTAATAGAGCGAACAAAAGAAATCGGTACACGACTTGCAATAGGTGCTACAAAAAAAGATATCATTTTCCAATTCTTAGCCGAAGCAACAATAATAAGTCTTATCGGCGGTATCTTGGGTATTATATTAGGCGTTGTTATCTCTAAATCAATAACTTCAATAACTCATATTCTTACAATTGTATCATTCGGTTCTGTTGTTATCTCTTTTGGAGTTTCGGCTACCATCGGTATTTGTTTTGGATATATGCCTGCAAAAAAAGCTGCAAACCAGAATCCTGTTGAATCTTTACGCTATGAATAAACCGGAAAATTCTTAATTATGAAACGTATTTTTTTTATAATATTCCTAATTGTCACTCCTGCAGTTTTGTTTTCTCAAGAAACTGTTAATAAAATTGTCAATCTTTCTTTAGAAGATGTAATATTAATTGCACAGCAAAAATCGCCGTCAGCGATGTCTGCAAAGCACAGATTAAGAAGTAGTTATTGGCAATATAGATATTATAAGGCAGATTATATGCCTCAGGTTTCATTATATGGAAACCCTGTCCAATTTCAAAATCAAAGCAAACTTATAGAAACCACAGAAGGTTCTTTATATTCTCAATATAACCAATTGTACTCTGATATTACGCTTGGAGCAAATCAAAAAATAGGTTTTACAGGTGGAAGTCTATCTGTATTTTCAAATTTAGGCTATAGCATGAATTTTATTGATGACACCATGTTCTTTTCGTCATCGCCGATAAACATAAGTTTTACTCAACCTATTTTCGGCTATAATTCTTATAAATGGGAGAAAAAAATTGAGCCGTTAAAATATAAAGAAGCTTTACAAAATTATCTGGAAACGATGGAAGATGTGTCGATTACGGCGGCTAACTATTTTTTTAGCTGCCTTTTGGCGCAAATAAACAAAGAAATTCAAGAAACTAATCTTGCAAATAATGACACTCTTTATCAAATAGCAAAAGGACGTTACAATATGGGAACTATTGCAGAAAATGAAGTGCTGAATATGGAACTGAATTATCTCAATTCTTTATCACAACTTGAAACGGCAAAACTCGAATTGGAAATGCAAATATTCGACTTAAAGTCGTTTCTTAGAATACAAAATGATATGGATATTGGGCTGATAGCTCCCATAGATATTCCTGATTTAGAGGTTGATGCTCAATTGGCGGTGGTAGAAGCCAACGAAAACCGCGCTGATATTATCTCTTTCAAACGTCAATTGCTTGAAGCCGACCAAAGTCTTGACAATGCTAAAAAGGAAAATCGTTTTTCTATGGACTTGTCACTCACTTACGGTCTCGACCGTACCGCAGGCACATTCTATGAATCTTATAAAGACCCACAGGATAAGGAGGTTGTCATGCTGAGTGTCAGCATACCTATCCTCGATTGGGGACGTGCAAAAGGTCAAATTAAAATGGCAGAATCTCAAAAAGAACTTATAAAAACAACAGTTGAACAAGATTTAATTGATTTTAATCAGGAAATTTATATAAAAGCAAGACAATTTAATATGCAATACAACCAGTTGCTTATAGCAGCCAAAAGTGATACCGTGGCTCAAAAACGTTATGATTTTACTAAAGCACGCTATCTTATTGGTACAATTGACATCACTGAGTTAAATAGCTCGCTTTCCGATAAAGACAGTAACCGTAAGGGATATATTTCAGCTTTACAAAGTTTTTGGATTAATTATTTTGAAGTCCGAAAACTTACGCTTTACGATTTTATCAAGAAAGAAAAAATAGGTGCGGAATTCAATTTATTAATAGACTGATTTGTACGTTTGCATAAAATATATTAATAAAACATCTTCATTAACAGGTACTTATGTGAGAAATTAAAAAAATAAATATGTCAAAAGGGAAAATATTAATTATTGATGATGAAGCGAGTATCAGAAGGACGATAAAAGAGATTCTTGAATTTGAAGAGTATAGTGCAGATACAGCCGACAATGGATTAACAGCTCTTGAAATAATTAGAAGTACTCATTATGATTTAATTTTCTGTGATGTTAAAATGCCAGGCATTGATGGAATAGAGTTCCTTCGGGAAGCGGTTACGATTACAGATGCGCCAATTGTGATGATTTCGGGACATGGTACGATAGAAACTGCCGTTGAAGCTATAAAAGACGGAGCCTACGACTATATCGCAAAGCCATTGGATTTAAACAGGTTGCTAATCACTGTAAAAAATGCCCTTGACAAAACATCTTTAGTTGCTGAAACTAAAGTGTTAAAGCAAAAAATATTCTCAAAACATGAAATTATAGGAGAATCTGAAGAAATAATAAAAGTAATTCAACTTATTGATAAAGTGGCTGTTACAGATGCACGTGTCTTGATTACCGGCGAAAATGGCACAGGTAAAGAGTTGGTAGCTCATCAAATACACGAAAAAAGCCAACGTAACAAACACTCTCTTATAGAAGTAAATTGTGCAGCTATACCATCAGAATTAATTGAAAGTCAACTATTTGGACATGAAAAAGGCTCTTTTACTTCAGCAATAAAACAGCGTAAGGGTGACTTTGAATTAGCTAACGGAGGAACTTTATTTTTAGATGAAATCGGAGATATGAGTTTATCGGCACAAGCTAAGGTGTTGCGAGCTTTACAAGAAAATAAAATAATGAGAGTCGGCGGCGAAAAAGAAATAAACGTGGACGTAAGAGTTATCGCAGCTACCAATAAAAATTTGAAACAAGAAATAGAAAAAGGCAATTTTAGAGAAGATTTATACCATCGTCTGTCCGTTATCGTCATCAATGTTCCACCATTACGCAACCGAAAAAGTGATATTCCGCTGTTAGCAAATCATTTTTTGTTGGATTTGTGCAGCAAGATGGGCAAACAACCCATAACTTTTACTGAAGAAGCTCTGCAAAAACTGACGAATATTGAATGGCGCGGAAACGTCAGAGAACTGCATAATGTGGTAGAACGTTTAATTATACTTTGTGATAAATCAATTACAGCAAAAGACGTAGATAATTTCGCAAATCCTTTTATATAAAACATTAATCTTATTGACATGAACCATAATAAAAACATACCGAAATACTATTCTTTCAGGATATTTTTGTGTGCGGCAATATTATATTTTATGTTTATCACACCGTTTTTGGTGGTTGTGGTTATGCAGCAGCTGCCTGATATGATAAACAAAGATGAAGGTTTGTTTTCAAGTTTGAATGAGATAGTGCAAAACGATACTGTTACCACAGTTGTTACATTTTCTGTCGGCGGAGCAGAGCAAAAAAGTAATCAAGATACTGTAAACATACAAAATGAACAGGATAATGCAAATAATATTGATATAAAATTCAATGATGCAGCCGTATTTAACATTACAAATACAGCTTTTGTTTCATTATTTATATTTACGGTTGTTTGCGTACTTTCAGGTTTACCATACAAAATTTATTTTCGCCGACTGCGGCGTAAAAAACCAATAGGTGAAAAATTAAAAAAATTCTGCAAGAAAACAATTTTATATACTCCATATATTCATGCCGGTTTAATATTAATAAGTTGCGTGATATTGCTGATATTTGCAATAGTTTATTACAAAGATGCCACTTTTTCGAACTCGTTATCGCGTGAGTTGTATATGAAATATTCAATAGTTTCAATATTTTCATTGCTGATTATTTCTTTATTTGTTTTTTCATGGTGTAAATTTAGAGTTCAGAACAGATATTTTGAACATATATTTTCCGGTGAAGAACTGCATAAGACACAATATTCCATTCTAAGAGGAAGCATAAAAAACAATTTTTCGTTAGCTATAGCTGTATCTTCCATAACTCCGGTTGCAATTGTAATTCTTTATATAATGTTAACCACAAGTTCTATTGCAGAAATAGGAGATATAACGAGAGAGCAGGCTATAGCATTATTAGGTAAATATCGCGACTTCGGATCCAACATAATAGATAACATTCTTGATGGGTCTACAAAAATAAATAAATATATTAACCTTATTGATTTCTATTTGCTGAAAATCGCCTCTGTATCAAGTCTTTGTGTTGTATTGATTTTTATTGTGTCATATATAAGATGGACAGCGAATACAATAAGCAAGCCGTTGGATGAGCTTAAATACAAAATTAAAGCTATCGGCAAAGGCAATTTTTCTGAAAGATGTATAGTTAGAAGTAATGATGAGATAGGAACATTAGCCGAAGGATACAATATAATGACCGATGACTTGGAAAAGTTTATTAACAAGAATGTGCAACTAACTAAGGCAAGCGCAAGTTTTGTTCCAAGCCAATTTTTTGATATACTTGAGAATGTAACTATTTCAGATGTGAAACTTGGAAATCAGGTGAAGAAAAATATGGCGTTTTTATTTTCGGATATAAGAAATTTTACATCTTTATCCGAGAAAATGGCTCCTGAAGATAACTTTAACTTTATCAACTGCTTTTTGGGATATATGGAGCCGGTGATAAGTAATCAAAATGGCTTCATCGATAAATATATTGGCGATGCTATAATGGCTTTATTTGAAAATCCGAATGATGCGGTAGAAGCCGGTATAAAAATGATTAAAACTTTAGAAACATTCAACATTGAAATAAAAGAAAAATATGGATTTACTATAAATATAGGTATAGGTATTCATTATGGAGATACCATGCTTGGCATTGTTGGTACTTCTAACAGAATGTCTACAACTGTCATTTCGGATGCGGTAAACCTTGCTTCCCGCCTCGAAAATTTAACCAAAAAATATGCCGTACCATTAATAGTAAGCAAAATTGTGGTTGAAAATACTGATAACAAATTATTTAAATATACTTATTTAGATAATGTACTCGTTAAAGGGAAGACAATACCCGTAGATATATTTCAAGTTGTATTGTAATAAAAATTATTAAAAATATGAAACTCTTACCCAATATATCATTATTAGAAGAATATATAGATGATTATTACAGCAAAAATTGGTCTGAGAAACTCACATATCACAATTTAGAACATGTAAAAGACGTGTTTAATGCCTCTATGCTTTATGCTAAAATTGCAAGATTTTCAGATACTGATATTAAAATTATTGGAGCAAGTGCTTTGTTTCATGATATAGATATGTGTAATCATTACTATGGTCATGAATTATATTCTGCAAATTATGCGGCACAGATACTTCCGCGTTTCGGATTTTCGGAACAACATATATTGAATGTAAAAAGAACTATTTTATCTACTTGTCCTTCTGCTGTACCATGTAATAATATGGAAAAGTTAATTCGAGATTGTGATTTGGATTATATAGGGACAGATAAATATATTCGCAGATGTTTAGATTTAAAGACAGAGTGGGAGAATTTCGGCTTGTTCACATTTACGAATATTGGTTGGTACGAGTACCAACTTTGTTTTATTTCCAAATTAAAATTTAATACATTTTATGTAAAAAATGTGAGGAGAAAGAAAATCGTGCAAAATATAGATACTCTTTATGCTCTTATAGATAAAGAAAGAGCTTTATTATCTCAATCCTCCAATTAGCTCATGAACATCTTTAACGCCATGAGCATCCATAAACTCCTGTAGTTCCTGTATTAATTGGAAAGAGATTTTCGGATTAATAAAATTGGCTGTTCCTATTTGCACTGCGGTTGCACCGGCGAGAAGAAACTCAACTACATCAGTAACACTCATGATGCCGCCTAAGCCAACTATAGGTATGCGGACTGCTTTATATACCTGCCACACCATTCTTAGAGCAATGGGTTTTATTGCGGGACCTGACAGCCCGCCGGTAACAGTTGAAAGTACCGGTTTCCTTTTTTCTACGTCAATAGCCATAGCTAAAAAAGTGTTTACTAAAGAGATTGCATCGGCACCGGCAGATTCTACAGCCATAGCTATCTCTGCTATATCTGTAACATTAGGCGACAACTTGACGAGCAGTGTTTTGTTGCACGCATTCCGAACGGAAGCAGTTATGCGGTAAGCTTCTCTTACGCTCGTTCCGAAAGCCATTCCGCCTTCTTTTACGTTAGGACATGATATGTTTAACTCTATAGCTGCAATCTTGTCAAGCTCATTCATCCGTCTTGCTACCTCAACACATGCCTCTACTGTTGAACCGGAAACGTTGGCTATAATATTTGTATCTATATTCTTGATTTTATTATATATGTCTGATACAAAGTAATTTATGCCTTTATTTTGTAAACCGACTGCATTAATCATTCCCATTGGAGTTTCTGCTATGCGAGGATACGGATTGCCCTCACGCGGCTCTGCAGTAGTAGCTTTAACGATAATGCCGCCAAGCTGCGATATGTCGAAAAAATCACTATATTCATACCCATAACCGAAAGTGCCGGAAGCTGTCAGAATAGGATTCTTTAACTTCAAATCTTTTATGTTTACTCCAATGTTTACCATTTCAAATCTTTTATATTAAAGACAGGTCCTTGTGAACAAACACATTCATTGCCGTGAATGGTTTCTGTTACGCAGCACAAGCATACACCTATACCGCAAGCCATGTGATTCTCTAATGATACTTCACAAAAAATATCTCTTTCTTTTGCGTGTTTTGCAACAGCCTTTAGCATGTTCTCAGGTCCGCAGCAATAAATACGCTTATAATCAATATTGTTGTCAATCAAACAATTATGATTTGTGACGTAACCTTTTGTGCCTTCAGAACCATCTTCTGTCGTGCAGTAAAGATGAGATAAACCGGATAATTCTTTGTAACATAATAAATCATGACAACTGCGACCACCAATAAGAATGTCAAAATCGGCATTCATGCTTTTAAGTTTTTTTGCCAAAAAGAAAATCGGAGCAATTCCACAACCGCCACCGATAATCAAAGCCTTACCGGATTTATTGAGATTAAAACCGTTACCCAACGGTAAAATTACATCAATTTGTTGATTAACAGATAGCTTAGACAAAGAACATGTCCCTTTGCCAACAATCTTAATTAAAAATGAAACTTCATTAGTTTCAGGACAATAATCATGAATAGAAAATGGTCGTCTAAGAAAAACATTAGGATTATTTTCAACTTTTATAGAAGCAAATTGTCCCGGAAACATTTCCGGCAACGCCTCAGCAGAAAAACATTTAAGTATAAAATAATTATCTTCTACATTAATTTTATCTGCTATTGTTAATTTCCTAATCGATTTCATTATCCTTATTCATTACTTTTGTCTTCAACACTTTTATCTTCGGGAACCGACTCGGAATTAGTGTCTTCAGCATTATCAAGGTTTTCATCGAGCATATTATTCGCAAGTAACTCATTATACCATTGAACAACTTTCTTCATGTGTGAAGTGTAAAATCTATCTTCATCATATTCAGGGAAGAAAGCGGTGAATAACTTCTTCAATTCTTCAGGCTTACTAATCACGTCTATGTCCACCGGTTTATGCTCCATGTATTTATATAATTTCACAAAAACTTCTTTTAATGAAACTTCATCTTCATTTGTGAAAATGCTGATTTCATCAAGAGCACTTATTCTATCTCTCATAAATGCAGGGCTTCTCTTTTTGTCTTTTAAACATTCGACAATAAAACCATTTTTGTTGTTAGCAACAAGTTTATACAGACCGGACTTACCGGAAATCGTTAAAATATCTTTTAAACTCATGATGTCTTATATTTTAGGTCTGCAAAGATACACCATTTTTTTAAAAAATATATTTAGCATTAAATTTTTGTTTGTAGGTGATTTCAATCACAAATTCCGTTGTTGTAGATTTTAAAAAATAATCGCATAATCAAAAAAATAATATATCTTTGCCAACTTATAAGGTTTATAAAATTAACAAATTAAGTTTTGCAAATTATGAAAAAATCAATTTTAATCGGCTTGTTATTAGTTATTTACGTAACAGTTGCCACGTCATGTACAAAAATAAAAAAAGAAAAAGAAACATTACAACTTCAAAAGGATAGCTTAGAGACGGTTGTTTCAGCTAAAGACTCTATAATCAGTCATCAAGGACAGGAGATAGACGAATATATTGGTCTCATACTTGAAATTCAGCAAACCTTAGAACAAATTAAGATTAAAAATGGAGAATTGACAGCAGAAAGTATGGAACATAATGGCGTAATTAATGCGGCATCGAAGGAACAACTGAAAAATGAAATTAACAATATTTACTCTATGCTGAACAAAAGTAAAGAGCAGGTTAATTCGTTACGTTCGCAACTTAACAAGTCAAATGTAGAAGTGAAAAATCTTCAAGCATTGATTTCTAATTTAGAAGAACAAATTACAGCAAAAGACACAGAAATTTCAGAACTCAGAACTACTATAGAAAAACAAGTCGGTCAGATAGCTGGTCTTGAAGAAAATATAAAAAGTTTAGAAAGTACAATTTCGACAAGGAATGAAACTATTGGCAATTTAGAAAACAATTTGAACACAGCGTGGTATATAGTTGCGAACAGGCAAACGCTTCGTGAGCAGGGTGTTACCGACCGTAAGGGTAGAGTGTTGGAAGGTAAAAACGAAAATTTTACCAAAATAGACATTACCAAATTTAATGAAATAGATTTGAATACCGGTAAAATAACAATATTAAGCGCTCACCCTGCAAGTTCTTATCAAATTGAAACTGAAGGTAAAATAGTAAAAAAACTTGTAATTACCGACCCGCAATCTTTCTGGAGCCTTGAAAGACGCCTTGTTATTCAAGTTAAATAAAATATTAATAAAATATTATGCTGACAATTGTCGCCGGAGTTATAGGCACACAGGAGATTCTATTTATAGCCG
Source organism: Bacteroidales bacterium (assembly GCA_023230285.1). Classification (GTDB taxonomy): domain Bacteria; phylum Bacteroidota; class Bacteroidia; order Bacteroidales; family BM520; genus RGIG7150. The sequence goes on from JALNXP010000015.1 coordinate 15,722, forward strand.
TAGTCGTACTCATTTTGTTCGGAGGGAAAAAAATACCCGAACTGATGAAAGGATTAGGAAAAGGTATGAAAGAATACAAGAAAGCAGTCAATGGAATTAAAGAACAAATTAATGACATAGAGAAAGATATTAATTCCGATTTAACTGCCGGCGAAGAACAACCTAAGCATACAGAAGAAAAGCACAGACAAGAAACCGAAAACGTTATAAACGAAGATAAAAATTGATAATGCCAATCTTTAAAATATAAATGAAAGAAACGACATTCTGGAATCATTTAGAAGAATTACGCTGGGCTATTATACGTTCGTTAGGAGTTATAGCTGTCTTAACTATCGTAATATTTTGCTTTAAAGATTTTGTTTTTAATTCAATAATATTGGCACCATGTAAAGAATCATTTGTAACTTACAGATTATTATGTAAATTAGCCGATTTTTTTCATTCTCCGGGTTTATGTCCTGAAATAGGCAGTCTTAATTTGATAAATATAAATTTAGCGGCGCAACTCTTTGTTCATCTTTCGGTTTCTTTTTCCATCGCGCTTACGTTAGCGGTTCCATACGTTATAACCGAGGTGTGGCTTTATGTGGCTCCGGCTTTGTATACCAATGAAAAAAAACCGGCGTTAAAAGGCATTATCGCTTTTGTTGTGCTTTTCTTTTTAGGAATTTTACTTGCATATTATGTTATTTTTCCGCTGACTCTAAACTTCTTAGGCTCATATCAAGTTAGCGAAGTAGTACCTAATCAAATATCTTTAAATTCATATATATCTTCCTTTTTATCATTGTTATTTATGATAGGTATTGCTTTTGAATTGCCTGTGGTAGCGTATTTTTTTGCTTCTATAGGCATTTTAAAACATTCTTTTTTAAAGAAATACAGAAAAATATCTATTGTTATAGTGCTTACTCTTGCGGCTATGATAACGCCAAGCACCGACATATTTACCATGATGTTAGTGGCTGTTCCGTTACAGCTTCTTTACGAATTAAGCATAATAACCGTGAAAAATGTGGAGAAAAGAAAGGGGAATAAAGAATAATTATTTGTTATATCTATTGCCAAATATCACATTCAGATAAAACGAGAAGAAAAGATTTTTAGGGTCGTTATAAGCCATAATAGGCACAGCAAGCGGAAATATGTCAAGGTTAACGCCTAATTCAATTGCTTTTGCAAGATTATTATATTCCCCATATTCAAAGACAACCCCGACTTTGCCGTATACGCCCGGATAAACTTTGGTTTCTAACAAGCCTGACCATATTTTGCCTTTTCCTAATATATTCACATAGGTATGTTCATCAGGGTCATATCTTTCAAGAGCTTCAACGTATGAATTTGTGTGAAGAGAATCCGGAACAAGAATATAAACATAAATCGGCTTGGCAAAGCATAGCGACAAGCCGCAAGAATAGTTGAGTTGTATTTCTACTCCGCCCCAATAAGGTTTACGGGAAACAAGATATTGAGAGCCAAAACCGGCTCTAAGTATAAGAATATCATTAAGTTTTCCGTATTTATAACTTTTATAACCACTATAATAAGAAGACATCATCTGCTCTTTGTCGTCTCTATAGGTGGTAAATCCTATTTCAAAGAAATTGGAAGTAAAAGCATTTTTTATCTTTGTTTGTCTGTATGCAGCACCGAACCCATGCGAGTTAATATTAAGTATCCCGAGGCTTTCGTTTGAGTAGATTATATTACTGTCTTCACCTGTATTTCTGTATTGCGCAAATGAGGTAACAAACATACAACAACATAATAAAGAAACAAATATGATACGACATTTCGTCATAAGCAGTTTATTTTGTTTGAAACTTATAAGCTTCGCCGTAAGCCGAACATTTTTCGGAAGATTTGCAAGAAATAAAACAAACAGCTAATAATAAGATAATTAGAGCTAACCAAATTTTTTTCATCTGCCAGAATTTATTAAATATCATTGCTTTATTTATGGTATATAATTAAAAATAAACATCGAAGCAATTACTCTGTTTATTATTCAAAAAACTATTTGCAAAAATAATATTAATTATTAAATATAGAAAAATTTATACTACTTTTGTATTTATTTCTATTCAGAATGATTGCAGTTAATCCTAAAATAGAGGCTTCGTGGCTTGATGTTTTAAAAGAGGAGTTTCAGTCGCCGTACTTTCTTGAGCTAAAACAATTTTTAATTCAAGAAAAATCGAAGTACAGAATATTTCCCCCCGGCGGCAAAATATTTGCAGCATACGACCAAACGCCGTTTTACGAAGTGAAAGCAGTAATAATAGGACAAGACCCTTATCATGGGTATGGGCAGGCTAACGGATTGTGTTTTTCTGTTAATCAGGGTGTAGAAATGCCGCCGTCATTGATAAACATCTTCAAAGAATTACATGATGATATTGGATGTAATGTTCCTCAAAGCGGAGATTTAAGCAAGTGGGCACAACAAGGAGTTCTGATGTTAAACGCTGTTATGACTGTACGTGAAAACTGCGCCGGCTCTCATCGTAATAAGGGCTGGGAGAAAATCACGGATGCAAGCATAAAAGCATTATCAGACAAAAGAGAACATCTCGTATTTATATTGTGGGGAAATTATGCCAAAGAAAAAATATCATTAATTGACTCTGCAAAACACTGCATACTGACAGCCGTTCACCCGTCTCCACTTTCTGCGAACAGAGGAGGCTTTTTCGGGTGCAAACACTTCTCTAAAACTAATAAATATCTGACAGACAATAATATAACACCTATTAATTGGGAACTCAATTAACAAAATAATGGAAAATACATCATCAAAAGATAATATTGTATACGGCATACACCCTATTATGGAAGCAATTGAAGCCGGTAAAGAAATAGAAAAAATTTTCATCAAAAAAGATATGCGTGGCGCACAATATATGGAATTGTTTTCAATGATACGCCAAAACAATATCAACTATCAATTTGTGCCGTTGGAGAGATTAAACAGGATTACGAGAAAAAATCATCAAGGAATTATTGCATATATGTCCGCTGTTGAGTATAGTAATCTTGAGATGATAATACCGACAATTTACGAGAGAGGCGAAACTCCGCTATTGCTGATATTAGACGGAATTACCGATGTACGTAATTTTGGTGCAATATGCAGGACGGCAGAATGTGCCGGCGTTCATGCAATAATATTGCCTGACAAAGGAAGTGTTTTAATCAATTCTGATGCCGTTAAAACTTCTGCCGGCGCATTACAACATATACCGATTTGTAAAGTTAAAAGTTTATCCAAAACAATAAAATATATTTCGCAATGTGGTATTAATATTGTTGCTTGTACGGAAAAAGCCCGCGAATTTTATACCAATATCAGCTATACCAAGCCAACAGCAATAATCATGGGTGCGGAAGGAGTCGGTATTGCTCCCGAAATTTTTATCTTATCACAATCCGAAGCTAAAATTCCACTTTTAGGTAAAATAGAATCTTTAAATGTTTCATGTGCAACTGCAGTAATTTTATATGAAGTTGTAAGGCAAAGACAATCAATGAAATAAATATATAAAATATAATACGAAAATCGTGAAAAAAATATTTTCCAACATATTATTAATAGTAACATTTTGCTTGATTATTGTGCTTACTAATGCTTGCACGAAAGTTGAGAGATATTATTATCCTGATGGCAAATTAAGCAGCGAAATATCGAAGAAACATGGGGTGCCGAATGGTTGTTCCCGTTTTTATTTCCATAACGGTATATCTGTAAAAATGGAGAGCAATTACAAAGAAGGTAAGTTAGATGGTTATACAACACGATGGTATTTTAATGGATATAAAGAAGCTGAAGAATATTATGTTGATGCTTTATTAGAAGGTAAAAGACGGCTTTGGGATGAAGCAGGGCAGTTGATAGTTGAAGATGAGTATTCCGGAGGAGTATTAAATGGATATTCACGCAAATGGTACCCAAATGGTCAACTACAAATAGATGCTTATTATGTAAATGGCAAAGCTGACGGCGATTGGAAATATTATGATGGCAATGGTATTGAGGTCGGCTATGCACATTTTAATATGGGTAATGGAGAGCAAATGATTTTAGATAAAGATGGTAAAGTGCAGAAAATCATAAAGTTCCAAGATGGGGTTGAAGTTAATTATCAAGGTATTTCCGAATAATATTTTTGATAAAAAATTTAATAAAAAATAAACTCTAAAATCTTTGAAAATTGAAAAATAAGAGCCACCTTTGCAAAAGATAAAAAACAAATAAAATAAATAAAAGTTCAAGTGTAAAAACTTAACAAACAATGAATTAAAAAAATTTTGTATTATGAACGTAGAAAAAATCATGCAAGATTTGACAGCTAAACATCCTGGTGAAAAGGAGTTTTTGCAAGCTGCTCAAGAAGTATTGGAATCAATTGAAGAAGTTTACAACAGTAACCCTCAATTTGAGAAAGCAAAAATCGTCGAAAGACTTATTGAACCTGATCGTATTTTTACATTCAAGGTTGTCTGGGTTGACGATAAAGGTGAAGTACAGACAAACATTGGTTATCGTGTACAATTCAATGGTGCTATAGGACCTTACAAAGGTGGCTTGCGTTTCCATCCAAATGTTAACCTTAGCATGTTAAAATTCTTAGGATTTGAACAAATCTTCAAAAACAGTTTAACATCATTACCTATGGGTGGTGGCAAAGGTGGTTCTGATTTTAACCCACAAGGAAAATCTGATGCAGAAATTATGCGTTTTTGCCAAGCATTTATGTTAGAATTATGGAGAGTTATCGGTCCTGATACTGATGTACCTGCAGGTGATGTTGGTGTTGGTGGAAGAGAAATCGGTTACTTATACGGTATGTACAAGAAATTAGCTCGTGAACACACT
>JALNXP010000193.1 GCA_023230285.1 Bacteroidales bacterium
TGTAAATGTTGTTGTAGCTGTTTCCTGTGAGAAATGCTATGAGTTTACAGATTTTTGTGAGGTCGTTGTGTGCTGTGCCTAACTGCATTTGTTTAAGCATTTCCAATATGACAACAGAGCGGACTTTAATTGTGGCGACTTCGGTATTTTCTTTTTCGGGAGGTTGGGGCGATTGTTCGAGTAGTTTTATTTTTCGCTCCATAATACCGCAAAGGTCTTGCGGATATTGTTTTTTGTACAAAGCGAAGTTGAGGATTTGGAGTACCTCAACTTGCTTTTGGTTTGAGAAATTGTGTTGTGATAAGACTTCTAAAATGTCATTTACATCAATTGTTGAGGTATTTTTTCCCCGTTTTGTTGTTTTTATTTTTCTCTTTTATCATGGCTTTATTATTTTGATTTAGTTGATATTAATGAGTATGTTTTTATCCTTTAATCATTGTAAGTAGCATTTTGAATTGTTTTGTTGCATATATGGCATGGGGGATATTTGCGGGCATAATGATTGATTGTCCGGCTGTGAGTGTTAGCGGTTTTCCGGCTATTGAGATTTCGGCTTGTCCTTCGAGTATTTCGACCATTGCCTCGAATGGGGCTGTGTGTTCGCTTAGTCCTTGTGCTTTATCGAATGAAAAGAGAGTGATATTTCCAGCTTCATTTTTTAATATTTGTTTGCTGATAACTCCGCCTGCGGCGTATTCTATCATTTGTGCCATGTTGAGTATGGCTCCTTTTTCGAAAGTATTGTCCATGTTATTTTTATTTTTAATGTTATTTATTCCCATTCGCCTGAACAGGCGCATTTGGGCATTTCTTTTTTTAGTATTTGCGTAATGTAAAATTCGGAGATTTTGTTTTTTATTTCAAATCTCGTTCGGTAGAATTGGTCTTTGATATACTCCGGTGTTCCTTGTGCTTTTGAGGGGTCGGAAAAGGCTATGTGGAGGCGGTGTTTTACTTCGCCTGCAAACGCGGGACAGGTTTCGTTTGCTTCGTTGCAAACGGTTATTACATAGTCCCATGTTTGCCCAATGTATTCTGTAATATTATGCGGTTTGTGTGCGCTAATGTCAATTCCGGCTTCTGCCATTACTTCAACGGCTATTGGATTTACTTGGGCTGCCGGTTCTGTTCCGGCTGAATGGACTTCGAGTGATTGGTCGAATGATTGCAGAAAACCGTGTGCCATTTGGCTACGGCAACTGTTGCCTGTGCAAAGAATTAGTATTTTCATGGCGTTGTTTAAAAAAATGTTCCGTAAATAAGTCCTGCAATGGTAGAAAGCACCACTACGATACTCACATAAATTATTGTTTTTTGTGTTCCCATTACTCCTTTTATAACAAGCATGTTGGGCAATGAGAGTGAGGGACCTGCCAAGAGCAATGCCAACGCAGGACCTTTGCCCATGCCCGAAGCGAGTAAGCCTTGTATTATAGGCACTTCGGTAAGTGTGGCAAAGTACATGAATGCGCCTACAATGGAAGCCATGAAATTGGAAAAGAGGGAATTTCCGCCGACTAATTTTCCTATCCACTCGTTGGGAATAACGCCTGCAATGGCGGTGTTATCGTGTGTTGAGCCAAGAAGAAAGCCTGCTATTACTACTCCGATTGCAAGTAAGGGTATTATTTGTTTGGCAAATCCCCAACTTGATAGTATCCATTCGCGATTTTCTCCGTTTTCGGATTTATCGGATAAGCCAATGGTGCAGACCGAAGCTATGCCGATAACCATACTGATAAGCGGATTGTGGAAAATGAATGCGCTTAGGATTGTGATTGCTGTTGCTGTGAGTACTTGCCAAGTTTTGAGTTTGAGAATGTAAATCATGGAGTAAACCAAGGCTAAGCTGAATGCTCCGACTATATACCATTTGTAGGTAAAGATATAATACCATAAACTGTTTGTGTCGGTAGCGGCAGGACTTCCCCAATTTGCAAATACAAGGATTGCGACTAATGAAAAGAAGTGAACAGAGGTTTGCCACAATGGGCGTTCGGGTTTTACTTCGGGGAAATTCATTTGTTCTTCGGCTTTTGCTTTTTCTTCTTTTCGGTAAATGAAAGCCATAATCAAACCAATTATTACGCTGAAACTTACTGCTCCGATAAATCGGGCAATTCCCATTTCGAAGCCGAGTATGCGAGCCGTGAGAATAATCGACAAAATACTGATTGCGGGACCCGAATAAAGGAATGCAACTGCGGGACCTAAACCAGCTCCGCGTTTGTAGATACTTGAAAACAACGGTAAAATTGTGCATGAACAAACGGCTAAGATTGTTCCTGATAAAGAGGCAATAAGATAGGAGAGCCATTTTTTTGCATTTGCTCCGAAATATTTTATTACTGCTCCTTGACTTACAAAAACAGAAATTACGCCTGCAATGAGGAACGCAGGCAAAAGACACAATATAACATGTTCTTGTGCGTACCATTTACTTAAATCGAGGGTTGCGTCAATGGCTGTGCGGAATGTTTCGTTTCCAATCGGCATAAAGAATACGCCAAGAAAAACAACAATAATCCAAAACAGGGTTTTAAATTCTTTTTTTGTTTCCATAGTTATACTCCCAATAGGTTACGGATTTCGGTTTCACTTGGCACATGTCCTTTGATTTTTACTGTGCCATCGACAACAATCGCAGGAAGTGTCATAACATTGTATTTCATGATTTCCATAATGTCCTCTTGCTTGGATAGTTTTATATCCAATCCTTTTTCTTCGATAACTTTTTTTACTGTTTCGTAGGTTGTTTTACATTTGGCGCAACCTGTGCCTAATACGATAATTTCCATGTTGTTTTTAATTTTTATTTTAACAATTTTTATTTTTTATTTTCTTTCAAAATTTCATAGATTTCGTTTTCTGTTCCTGTTGAGAAACCTGTAAGTTGTGTTATCAAATTTCCATAGGAATTGTATATAGAGATATGCGGAACAGTATTTACTCCTAAGGCTCTTTTAAAATCGGAATTAATATCTTGTAAAAATTCCAATGACCAACCTTTTGCATTTACTAATGGTTTGATTTTTTGGGCACTTCTACTGTCGTCAATAGATACAGCATAAATTTTTACTTCAAATTCTTCTTGCCAATCGTCGTAATGTTCGGAAAGAATTTCGAGCATTGTTTCATTTACCTTGCAACATGATTTCCAAAAACAAATAATGAACGGTTTGTCATTTGATTTTATAGTTGAGGTATTTATGTTTTTCCCTTCTAATGTTTTTATATCAACACTCGGCAGATTTTGTGCATAAACGACAGTTGCAAAAGACAGATAAACTAAAAGAGAAATGATAGTTTTCATAATTAAATGATATTGATTATGATATAATACGCTCCGACTATGATAAAAAGGAACGCGATAATGCGTTTGAACCATTTTTGAAATATGTTCATGTTATTTTAGAATTTGCCGATATTACCAACGCTGTAAGCGAGTAAGTAGGCAATGATAATTACAGGCAATCCTGTTGCAATGGCAAAGACAGGGGGCAGGAATAAGCCCGCAGGGCTGGCAATGGTCATAGGGATAAGTACGCCAAAGTAGAGAACTCCGCTGTAAGGACAGAAAGCTAACGCGAACAGTACACCCATAAGAAAGGCGTTCCAATATGTTTTTTTGCGCTCTTTGTTTTCGAATTTGACAGTGAGTTTGTCTAATCCGAGAAAGTTAAATTTGATAATGTCGAGCATGAGTATTCCGATTATTACCAAAGCAACTCCGAGCCATACTCCGCCAATGTTTTGTAAGAATTGGGCTATTTTGAATTGGCTTGCTCCGAAAAAGAGAATAACTCCGATTGTGGTGTAGGTAAACATTCTGCCTACGGTGTAGAGTAAGCCGTTGAGCATTACGCGGCGTTTGTCGGCAATGTCTTTGCTGAGGTAGGCGGTGGCGGTAATGTTCATTGCCAATGGACAGGGACTAATGGCGGTCATTATTCCTAATATAAATGCTGTTAGCAAGGGTATGTTTGAACTATCGACTAAGTTTTGCAGAAATTCCATGTTATTTTAATGTTTCATTGATTTTTGCGATTAATTCCGTTTCAAATTTCGCCTTGTCGTTTGTTCTTGCATAGCTTCTGATAATATCCGAAATGTCGGTTGAAGTTTCTTTCTTTTTGGCAGTTTTGACGATTACAACAGTTTGTGATTTTGCGTTGTGTTTTTCGACCAATGGTTTGTTGGTTTCGTCTGCTAAGGCAACTTGTTTGAATGTAACATTGCCGTTGGGAAAATTCTTTTCGATAATGGTTTTTACTTCATTTTCCAAATTGTTGCAGGCTGCGGCTCTGCAACAGGCTAATTGTGCTTTGAAATACAATACTTCTACATTGTTTTTTTGTGCGAAAGCGCCGATTGCGATTAGTGCGAAGAATACGCCTAAAATGATTTTCTTCATAATAATTCTGTTTTTAATTTATTCGTTTATTTACTTCTTCTTTGATTAAGTTTTCCAACGATTGCGGATTGCTCACGGCTGTGGCAAAGGCTTGGTCGGTAATTTCAACGTGGTTTTCTCCTTTGGCGATTATCAAGGCATTCCAAGTTACTTCGTATTTTTCGACTAAGGCTTCGTTGGCTTTTTCGCTTGTGTTGATTTCGGTAAATCGTACTTTGTCATTGTCGGCGTATGCTTTTTCAACGGTTTCTTTGGCGACATTGCCAACGGCGACACAGGTTTTACAGCGTTGTTTTCCGTGAAAATAATAGACATTTACCGTTGAGGTATCAACGGCTTGTGCTGCGTTTTCGGCATTGGTTTTCTTTGCGTTTCCTCCGCAAGAGGTCAGTATAAGAGCTAATACTGCGATTAAGATACTTTGTTTCATACTGCTATTTTTTAAAGTTTATAATTCTGTTTTTTAACA
>JALNXP010000194.1 GCA_023230285.1 Bacteroidales bacterium
AAACTATCATTCAAGGGTATTATAACCCCGCTTGCTGCTGAATGTCCTTTTGTCTTGTTCTGCTCAAACTTCAATAGCTTATTTGAATAATCTATATTTCTATAAGTAAGGTCTTTCACATCACAAAATCTTAACCCACAATAGAGGCAAATAATGAAGGCCCGTCTTATATTGGGGTTCTCATTATCATAGTGGGTTGCAATTAAGGCTTGTTCTTCTTCCATTGAAAGAATGTCTTTCTTTAGTATCTGGTCATCTACCTTAATAGTTATCCCCGTGCAAGGGTTCTTTGTTATTATATCGTGTTCTATTGCATAATTGATTACTTTCTTAAATCTCTGGTAGATTGATTTAGCCCCCTCACCAACACTTCTACTTTTAAGGTATTCAGTATAGGCAATAATCATATCTTTGTTTATCTGTTCTGGCTTTATTCCTTTGACAAACTTATTATACTCTGGGGTATCTCTAAAGAAGTCCTTAAAGCGGTTTAGTGCTATTTGCACCATTCTAACATCTTTCTTGGTGTAACTATCAATATAGGCTTGAAAGTAATCCAGATAGTTTATTTTTCTATTTTTCTTCAATCTGTAACCCTCTGCACTTTCAAGAAGTTCTTGCCCCCTCTCATATCTTATTTTCTTAGCAAGTTCAAGGGTTTCTTTATTCTGTTGCCTTTCAATCGGTGTTCTGGGTGCTTGCCAAAGGTACAAAGACAAAAATTCTCTCTTTCTATCTTTTCTTGCTACTTCCTTATCAAGTTTTTCACTATACACTATTTGATAACCAAAGTAGTAATCTAAAAATAGGCTTTCTCTGCCATCTGCCAAAACCTTTGCACCCAACTTTGGGTTATCTGTTGTGTCTTGACTGATAATATAGGTATTATCGCTTCTTATTTCCTTTTTTATTGCCATTGTTATTTGCTCTTTGTTTCTTTTGGTTGCAAAGATAATATCTTTATTTCAGACGGGTAGCCAAAGGGTAGCCAAAAACGACAAAACAAGGTCTTTTTTATGCAAATAAGGGAAAATATACAAATACTAAATCATTTAATATCATTGCACTTAGTTTCTTATAGGTTCATAAAAAGGCTGGGTACAATATCGGCCTCGGGTACAAAGGCTCTGATATTCTTTATCGGAGCCTTTTTGTTATGTGGCGTTTTTACTCTCAAAAATATATGTTTTAGCTCCTATTTTATTCATAAGTAAATTGGTTTTTTATTTTTGTTGTATTTTCATATATTATGATAATAAGTTTATTATAACGATAATAAATTTATTATTAATTAAATAACTAACGATGCGTTTAATTTAAGTTTGTAAATAATATTTTTGAAAAACATCAATAAAAAATTATATAACATCTGAAATTTTTTGTATCTTCGCACGGAAAATTATAATTTAAGATAACATCTATGGAAAAGAAAAACAAGAATGCTTATTATATGTTTATGATAGGCATGTTATTTTTTATCTTCGGCTTTGTAACATGGCTGAATAATGTATTATTACCTTTTTTGAGGCAAGCATGTGAGTTAAATGATTCTCAAGCTTGGTTTGTGACTTTTGCTTTCTACATAGCATATTTTGTGATGGCAATACCATCATCTTATGTTTTGAAAAAAACAGGCTATGCTAAAGGAATTTCGTTAGGACTTTTTATTATGATGATTGGCTCTTTGTTGTTTGTGCCGGCTGCAATTAATCGTAATTATATTCTATTTCTGGTTGGTTTGTTTACTCAAGGTATAGGGCTTTCGCTTTTACAGACTGCATCAAATCCATACGTTACAATATTAGGACCTATTGAATCGGCTGCTCGCAGAATGAGTATCATGGGCATTTGTAATAAAGTTGCAGGGATGATTGGAATATTCTTACTTTCTAACGTACTTTTCAGCGGAACAGAAGAACTTGTTGCTAAAATAAATAGTATTTCAGCTATTGCCAATCCAACACAAGCAGATATTATGATGCGCACTTCTATGTTAGATGAATTGGCAAGAAACGTCATTGTTCCTTATATTATAATGGCAGCTGTGTTGTTAGTTCTTGCAATATTAATAATCTTCTCTAAACTTCCGGATATTAATATTGGAAACGATGATGAAGATAGCGGCAAAGCTCATAAACCTTTGTATAAATATACTTATATGATTTTAGGGATAATTGCATTGTTCTTCTATGTTGGCGTTGAAGTAATCGCAATAGATTCTTTGAATTTGTATGGTGCTGAATTAGGGTATGAAATGTCTACATCAAAATATTTTGGTATTTGCAGCTTAATAGCACTTACAATCGGTTATTTACTTGCAATAGTGTTAGTGCCTAAATATATCAGTCAGCGTAAAGCATTGGTATTTCAAACATGTTTAGCCATTGTACTTGTGGTTCTTGCATTGATATTAAAAGGAATTCCTTCGGTAATATGTATTATTCTTTTGAGTTTTGCCCATGCCATTATGTGGCCTGCAATTTGGCCGTTGTCGATAGAAGGTCTTGGTAAACATACTAAACTTGCTTCGGCTTTCTTAATAATGGCAATCTCCGGAGGAGCTATTATACCTTTGATATATGGATATTTAGCTGATGCAACTTCACGTCACCAAGCATATTGGATAATGATACCTTGCTATATTATTATTTTACTTTTTGCTGTTTTTGGCTGGAAGATTGGAAGAAAACATATTGATTGATAGACTTTCCGCCTATTTTGCGTACCTTGTGGTACAGTTTCCGTCATCGGGTATAAAAGTTGCATTTCTTATTTGAATTTACAATATATCAAACAGAAACAGCTGTTTTTATCCGACATATAGAATAAAAATGTACTTTTCTAAAAAAAGTTATGCTATTAAAACAGATGCTTTAGCTAATCTATTCTTCTGAAAATCATCGTTTTGCCTCGGTCTGCCATAACTCCGTTGTCGATAATAGACAGAATAATTTCATTAGCACTGACAGGATAAATGCTGCCGCTTAAAATTAAGGAGGTGCGTGGGTTGTATTCTTCTAAATAGATGGTTTTGCCTTGTTTGGAGAATCTGTAATGGTCAAAGGTAACACCTTGAAGATTGTTTTCTGCATCATAAATGACATAAAACGACATGTTGTTTTCTTCCGATATTTCCCAAAAAATGGAGTTTCCATTTTCATTACAGAGCCATTTGCCCGCAAATCTTTGGTTCAAATCTTTGTTGTTGACGTCTGCTTTTGTGGTATAATATTGTTTTACAGATAGATGTAGTGCTTGTTCTACTAATTTGAAGTTTTTGTCGTCAATGCCGTTCCATCTGAAAACGCCGAAGTCGTTGATGATTTCGTCTACCCATCTTCTGCCATCGTCAAAGGTGGCGTTGGCGTGAGCTTTGTAGATGCTGATTGCGGCATTTACTTCGCCTGTCATGAGCAGCGCGTGTGCGTAATTCAAAGTGTAAGCGGAGACTTCGTCAATGTTGATGAGGTTTTTCTCTTTATAAAGTTCGAAAATCTCCTTGGCTATAGCAAAGTTGCCGTTTTTTTCGGCAAACCAGTCTAATTGATTGTCGTGTATGCTGTTGAATGCGTCTCTATCTCTTGTTAAGATTAGTCTTATGCAGGAATCTAATCTTTTGCTGTCACATAAATCATTGTAAATTAATGTTTTAAGCAAATAGTTGTCGCCGTCATAAAATGTTTCGGCTAAATCCGGACGTCCGTAGTTGTACATTCTGAGGGCGTGTGAGTAAGGAAAATAGTCATAATAATTTTTGTCTTTTTCCAAATTAGATTGCAGCACTCTAAATCCGGTGAGGTTGTTGCCTAATGGTACAAACTGGAAACGAGCGGCGACACATTCTCCGGAGATCATGCAGCTGCCTCTTGCGGAGTAAAAATTTCCCGACAAAGGTCCTGACGGGTCGCTTTGAGTAAGTGAATTATAGTCGTCATAATAGTCGTTGCTCCATTCGAGGACGTTGCCGGTCATGTCGTAAATGCCGAGTTCGTTGGGTTGTAACAAGCCAACGGAGTTTGTCAAATTTTTGCTGTTGTGAAAACACCATGCAACATCTTCGATATTGTTGCTGCCGGAGTATTTATATCCCATGGAGTTGTTGCCGCCTCTTGCAGCAAATTCCCACTCGGCTTCTGTGGGCAGTCTGTAGAGCTTGCCGCTGCTTTTGGATAGCCAGTAACAGTATGCAATTGCGTCATCTCTGCCGATAAAAACAGCCGGATGGTCGTAGTCGCGACTGTCATATTTTTGTCCGGCGTTGTCATAATACCAATTTACATTATGCTTTAAATCTATTTTGCCATCAGGATAATAATAATACACGGCATTGATGATGTCTGCCAATGTTTTATAACCGGTACTTTTGACAAATTCCGCGAATTGCTCTACAGTTATTTCGTATTTTCCGATAGCAAAATCGCTGACGGAGACTATATGCGCCGGCTTTGCGTTCTCCGGACAGTCGCCGCCCTGATCTCCGGTACAACCCATGATAAAAGAACCACCTTGCACATTGACCATCTCTATGTTGTTAATAGACTGGCTTTTTAGCGGAAAGATGATATTAACGAGAAAGAAAATTATAATGAGAGTTTTGATATTTGAGAGCATGGCATGAAGTCGTTTAATGTTTAATCGTTTAATGTTTAATCGTTTAGTTGTTATCTAAACATTAAACATTTTCGCAAAGATATATCAAGTTTTTGAATTACATGATAATTTTAGCACACGTATTTATCAACTGAGATGACAACCATAATTATTAATTATTGTTCGCGGGGTAAAAGTATCCACCCCGCCAACCGCATCTTGACTTTTACTCAAACAATTCGGGTTTGAAGTTTGCCGGAAGCAGATTGACGTACTGCGAAGGTTTGGCATCGG
>JALNXP010000195.1 GCA_023230285.1 Bacteroidales bacterium
ATTAAGGAGGTACAGTCTTATCCGCAAGAAGCAAAACGCCCTTTGTATAGCGTACTTGATACTTCTAAAGTGGAACGTATGTACAACGTAGGTATAAAACCTATTGAAAGTAGGATAAACTTATGCTTGGCTGATATACTTGGCGAAGATTAACGCTCCCGTTAATAATAATTTTTTCATTTATGATTGAAAATGCAAAACAATGGTTGTCTCCCGAATTTGACGACGAGACAAGAAAAGAGGTGCAAACTCTTATCGACAAAAATAATGATGAACTCGTAGATGCTTTTTATCGTAATCTTGAATTTGGTACCGGCGGTTTACGCGGTATTATGGGCGTCGGTACAAACAGAATGAATAAATATACTGTGGGCATGGCAACCCAAGGATTGGCTAATTATCTGAAAAAATGTTTCCCCAACCGACAAATTTCCGCAGCTATAGCTCACGACAGCCGTAATAATAGCACCCTGTTTGCCAATATTACAGCCGATGTTTTGTCGGCTAACGGTATTAAAGTATATCTGTTCGATGATATGCGACCAACACCGGAACTCTCTTTTGCAGTACGCTATCTTAAATGCCAAACCGGTGTGGTGGTTACTGCTTCCCATAATCCGAAAGAATATAACGGATATAAAGTGTATTGGGAAGACGGTGCCCAGATTATAGCTCCCCACGACGTTAAAATTATTGAGGAGGTTAATAATATTAAATCTATAACTTCCGTAAATTTTAAAAGAAATAAAGACCTTATTAATATAATAGGTGAAAATATAGATAACGTATATTTAAATAAGGTATACGAACTGTCGTTGCATAGAGATGCAGTGGAACGTAACGGCAATATGTCTATCGTCTATACGCCTCTACACGGTACCGGTATTAAATTGGTGCCGAAAGCCCTTGCAATGTACGGCTTTAAAAATATTTCCCTCGTGGAAGAACAATGCGTGCCTGACGGAAATTTCCCCACAGTGAAATCTCCTAACCCCGAAGAAGGTACGGCTTTCGAATATGCTATTCGCCTCGCTAAAAAAGTAAATGCCGATTTTATTATCGCTACTGACCCCGATGCCGACAGAATCGGATTGGCTGTTAAAAATAAAACAGGCGAATACCAACTACTTAACGGCAACCAAACCGCCGCTATTCTCTTTTATTATATTATCAAAAATAGAAAACCTAATACTTTACCTTATTACATAGTAAAAACTATCGTTACTACCGACCTGCTAAACGACATCGCAAAATCTGAAGGTATAGAGGTGTTTGAGTGCTTGACGGGTTTTAAATATATTGCATCTGTAATACGGAAATATGAAGGGAAAATGAAATTCCTTGTCGGCGGAGAGGAAAGCTATGGCTATTTATGTGGCGATTTTGTGAGAGATAAAGATTCTATTATGTCTTCTTGCCTCCTCGCTGAAGCTGCGGCTTGGGCTAAAGATAAAAATATGAGCCTGCTAGATATGCTTGAAGCTATATATGACAAATTTGGACGTTATACGGAAAGTATGACCTCGGTAGTTAAAAAAGGTAAAGACGGCGCAGCTGAAATAAAGGCTATGATGGCAGATTATCGCAATAACCCGCCTAAGGAAATGGAAGGTAAAAAAGTTGTTGAAATACGTGATTATCAAATGCTTAAGGCAACTAATTATGTAGATGGTACAGTTAAAGATATAGATATGCCTGTTTCTGATGTGTTGCAGTTTTTCCTTGAAGACGGTACTAAACTGTCGGTTCGCCCTTCGGGTACCGAGCCTAAGATTAAATATTATCGTAGTGAACATAATAATATATAAGGTGTGTTTTTAAAAGATGTGTTTTAGTTTTCAACCGCTTGATGTTAAAAACTTGTTATTAACAAATGTTAAACAGCTGTAAATCAGCAATTTGTATTGTTGTCAATATTTGTTAATAAACTGTCGGTTGGCTGGAAAATAAAAGAGGGCGTTTTTGCAAGTTATTGAAAATCAATGTGATATAAAATAAATATTTAAAAAAAGAATATATATGATAAAATTAGAAAAAAAATGATGAAAAAAAATTGTCATTATAATTTTTTAGTTTATCTTTGTAGAGTAAAAAATAACGCAAATTGAAAGTCTACTAACAGTTCTTTGTAGCTGATTTTAAAATAGTTGAGATAAAAAGTAATGATTATTTGAAAGAACATTTCGGTGTTTTGTATTTTAAACTATTATGAGTTTTATGTAATAAATCATCATTTGCTAAAACGTAACGCTTTTTATTAGTTTTCACGGCAGGGTAAAACCTGCATTAATTAATTATGAAATAAATTTAAAATTAAAAAACAATTAAATTATTATTAAACCAAAAAAATTAAATCATGAAAAGAAAAGATTTACTGAATTCGTTAACTCGTTTCTCTTTAGCTATAATTTTGATAGCAGGAATGGGTTTAAGTGCTTTTGCTCAAAGCGCAGGATTGAATTACCAGGCAGCTTACAAAAGTGATGCCGCGGTAACAGCAGTAGAATGGTCCATGGATGGCACCACTTACACTGCTACCACGTTTACAGACGTGGAGGGTGTTGTTAACGCAGTTATTTGTAACAATGTTAACTTTACCACATTGCAACCGGGTGATGTCGTTTACGTTAAAATGACATTTGACGATGCAACCGAAATTGTTGCTACCCAAGCTTTAAATGCCGTTCCTTTTGCTGAAAAAGCAATGAACGTGGTTTGGAACAACGAAACGAAAAAACTTACTGTTAATGGCGAAGTTGTTGCTTTAAATTTAACAGATTTTGATGCTATAGTTGCTAATACTATTACAGCAAAAAATTCTTTAGTTGTTAATGGTACTGCTAATCCTACAAGTGAAGATTATACAGCAGGTGCTCTCCGTATCCCTTACGGCGGACTCTACGTTAATAAAAACATCGCTCTCGATGGCAGCCTTTACGCTATTAACGGAACTCTCAAAGCTAACTCAGCTGAAGTCGTTTCTTTGAAACTTGGTAACGATATGGTACAGTATGTTACCAATGTTTATCCTGTGGAAAATGCTACATGGGATCTTACCCAAACTATTCCTACCGTTGCTGCTCTCGAAAACCTTAAGAGTGTTCTCGAAAGCGAAATTAGTAATATGAACGGTTTGTTAGATAATTATTATACTATGGGCCAAGTTAATACTTTATTGGAAGGTTATGTTACTACAGCTACTTTAGATGATTATTATACAGCTGTTCAAGTTGATGATTTATTGGAAGGTTATGTTACTGTTGGTGCTTTAGATAACTATTATACTAAAGATGAAGTAGATGGAAAATTAACAGATTTAACAAATTATGTTGATGATAATTTTGTAATTAATGCTACTTTCGACGCTCTTGAAGGTAGAGTTACAACAGCAGAAGGTGAAATTGATGATCTCCAATCAGGTCTTGCTAACTTAACAAACACAGTTGAAGGTATCGATCTTCAATATGCTTATGACAGAGGTAATGACATTACAGTTAACGGTCTTGGCTTAGTTGTTACAGACGCAGGTGATATGACAGCAGGTAACGGCGCAGTTGAAGGTATAACAGGTGCTGTTAAAGGTGCTTTAGGTTATAAAGATGAAAATAACACTACTTATGCAGGTTATTTCTATGGCGATGCTAAATTTACTAACGCAGGTGGCAGAAACGTTACAATAACCAATGGTAGCATTACTGCAGTTTCCGGCAATATTACTCAAACTTTAACCGTAGGTAACGATAATGCTTCCGGTACTATCTTAACCGTTAAAGGTGAATCTTATTTTGCAGGTGATGTAAGAACAGCAGCTAACCTCTATGCTTCTAACTTATATGCAGGTGAAAACGGAACAGATTATTCTTTCTATGCTAATCGTGATGAAGCTAACTTCATTAAACCGGTTACATTTACCAAAGGTGCTCCTGTTACATTTAACGCTACTATTAGCGGTACCGGCGTTTATACTAACGTTGCTGACATACCGACAGTTGAAGATAATAAACTCGTTTCTGCTACAGCAGTTAAGAATATTACTAATACTCTTCAAGAAAATATTGATGCAGAAGAAGCAGCACGTATCTTAGCAGATAGCACTCTTCAAGCAAATATTGATGCAGAAGAAGCAGCACGTATTTTAGCAGATAAAAATCTTCAAGCAAATATTGATGCAGAAGCAGCAGCACGTATCTTAGCAGATAGCACTCTTCAAGCAAATATTGATGCAGAAGAAGCAGCACGTATCGCAGCAGATGAAACTCTTCAAGCAAATATTGATGCAGAAGAAGCAGCACGTATCGCAGCTGACAAAGAACTTCAAAACCAAATTGATACTTTCGATTTGCAAGATGCTTATAACAGAGGTAACAAGATTGAATTAGCTAATGATAAACCTTTCATGGTTCTCGGTGGTGATTTAACAGCCGGTCAAACAGCTATCTATGTTGATGGTGACATTACAAATGCCAATACTTCTATTCTCACAGCTAACACAACAGATTTCCAAGCTGTTATAGCAGGTAATGATGGTACACAAAAAGCTGCTGTTGCAGGTCGATATGCTCCTGCAGGAACAATGGAAATTAAAGGCGCTTTAGGTTATTATAAAGCAGCTAACGACAACGCTGCCGTTTACGGCGCTCGTAAATCCGGCGTGTTCGGTGCTTTAGGTTATTATGGCTCAGCTTCTACTGAATATGCTGTTTATGGACAAGGTAATGCTTTGATTACAGGCGGATTAACTGTTGACAACCTTTATTCTAATACTACAGTTAATACACAAGATCTTAATATCAGACGTAATTTGTATTTTAATATTGAACCGACTGAATATGTAACAGGTATTGCAGGCGATAATACTTC
>JALNXP010000196.1 GCA_023230285.1 Bacteroidales bacterium
AGATGGCATACGAGATACAGGCAACTTTTGAGCAAGATGAGCAAATATTGCATTAGCCATGCCGATATTTCCTTCAGAATTTTCAAAATCTATAGGGTTAACTTTATGCGGCATAGCAGAAGAGCCGACTTCATCTTTTTTGATTGTCTGTTTAAAATATTCCATAGATATATAAGTCCACATATCTCTGTCCAAGTCAAGAAGTATTGTATTGATTCTCATCATATTATGACAATATGCGGATACCATGTCATAATGGTCTATCTGTGTTGTCGTTTTCAGTCTTGTGATGCCGAGATAATCATTTAGAAAGTGGTCGCCGAACTTACGCCAGTCGAATTGTGGGTAAGCGATTTTGTGGGCGTTAAAATTTCCCACTGCGCCGCCGAATTTACCGTAAAAGTTGAGTTCTGACAAAAGGGACATTTGCTCAACAAGGCGTTCGTAGAAGACATATATTTCTTTACCGAGGGTAGTTGGTGATGCCGGCTGTCCGTGGGTATGTGCAAGCATTGCAACGCCACGCCATTCTTCTGACATGGCAAGCAATTTGTCGCTAACTTCTTCTAACTTGGGCACAACAACTTCATAATGAGCATCTCTTAGCATCATCGGCATCGCCGTATTGTTGATATCTTGAGAAGTTAATCCAAAATGGATAAATTCTTTATATTGAGAAATATTGAGTTCATCAAACTTATTGCGTAAAAAATATTCTACAGCCTTAACATCATGGTTTGTAACCTTCTCAATATCTTTAACTTTCTGAGCATCAGCAACTTCAAAAAGAGTGTAAACATCTCTCAACGTTGGAAATAAATCAGCAGGGAAAGACTGTAATTGTGGAAGAGGAAGCTCGCACAATGCTATAAAATATTCTATTTCGACTTTAACTCTATATTTTATCAGTGCATATTCTGAAAAATAAGACGATAAAATTGACGTTTTGTCAGCATAACGACCATCTACAGGCGAAACTGCTGTCAATTTGGATAATGTCATAATGCCATTAATTTTTATATGATTTAATTTTTGACTTATATTCTTCGATAACATCCGGATAGATATCTGAATAATTTGTCATACACCATAGTGACAAATATTCTTGTTCACGTGCAGTTAACCATCTATCAGATTTTAGTAACTCGCTTCTAAACAGTTCTTTGCTAAAAGCGACTTTTCCTAATACAGTTTTAACGTATTCAAACATATCTTTATCAAAATAATAAGTTAACAATGATATAACGACAAGCTCTTGTTCAATAATTATACCGAAGTTTAAATTTAACGCAGATTAACTTCTAATAATTTCAAATTCGCCATCATCATTAAATTTAACGACAGTTGAAGGCCTCACTTCGATAGATTCTTCCATTTCTCTACTGACTAAAAAGTCGACTGCATTAATAATTTCTTTGCTAATATCATTGAAGAATGTCGGAGCAGGTTCTCCGGAAATATTAGCCGATGTAGACACTATTGGTTTGTTTATCAAGCCAATAAGTTGTTTACAGAATTTATGTCGCACTATTCTTATAGCGATAGATCCATCTTTGGCTATCACATTCTTAGGTAAATTTTTTGCATGCGGGTAAATAATTGACACGGGGTTATTAACACTGTTAATCAAGTCGATAGCAATAGGTGGAATATTAGCCACATACTCAAACAATTTCAGTTCATCGTCCAAGAGTATTATAGGGCTTTTTTCGGGTGGTCGTTTTTTGATTTTATATATTTTCTCCACTGCTTTTTCATTAGTAGCATCACAACCTAAGCCCCAGATTGTGTCTGTCGGATACAGCATAGTGCCGCCATCTTTCAAGACTTTGGCAGCTTTCGCTATATTTTCATTAAAAACGTCATTATTAAGGTTGTTCATTATACAACAATTTTAATCAAACAATCGTAAAGCCTCATTAAGGGAAGTTTTTTTATCTGTATTTTCGTTTCGTTTACCTATGATATAAGCGCAGGCTATATTGCAATCTCCGGCTGGAAATTTTTTGGTACGAGTACCCGGTACCACAATAGAGCGAGGAGGCACATAACCCTTATAAGTAACAGGTTGGTCGCCGGTAACATCAATGATTGGTGTTGATGCAGTAATAACAGTATTAGCACCTATAACGGCTTCTTTATCTATTAAAACGCCCTCGACAATAACGCATCTTGAGCCGATGAAGCAGTTATCTTCGATGATAACGGGCATAGATTGTAACGGTTCGAGTACGCCACCTATTCCAACTCCGCCGCTCAGATGGACGTTTTTGCCTATTTGGGCGCAAGAGCCTACTGTTGCCCAAGTATCTACCATAGTTCCGCTATCTATATAAGCACCTATATTAACAAAACTCGGCATCAACACAACATCCGGAGCAATATATGAGCCATAGCGTGCAACTGCAGGCGGCACTGTGCGAACTTTCATGTTTTCAAAATCGTGTTTCAATGGAATCTTGTCATAAAAGCTCAAATCGCCTGCCGCCATTTTTTGAAAAGGCATAATCTTGAAATATAACAGAACACCTTTCTTAATCCACTCATTAACAATCCATTTATTGTCTTCGGAGTACTCTGCAACACGCAACTCTCCACTATTGAGCGAATCTATCAAACGCATCACTGCCGACTTATATTCCATGTAGTTCAACATCGAACTATCTTCCCAGATAAGCTCAATTTTTCGTGTCAATTCATTCATAAAAAAATTTTTCACAAAAGTACGTATTTTTTTTCTTACCTTTGCAAACCATGGGAAGATTATTTGCTATAGACTACGGCAAAAAAAGAGTTGGAATAGCCGTCAGCGACGAAAACAAGATTATTGCTACAGGTTTAACTACTGTAGGTACCGCCGAAATATTCGATTTTATCAAAAATTATCAAAGCGAAAACGTTATAGATGAGTTCATTATAGGTTATGCCAAAGATATGCACGGCAACGTCTCCGAGTCTATGCAGTATATTGAACCTTTTGTTAAAAAGTTGCACAAAACTTATCCCGATATTCCAATTTATCGTGTTGACGAGCGTTTTACATCTGTAATGGCGCAACAAGCAATACTAATGTCAGGCGTAAAAAAAACCAAACGTCAAGATAAAGCTTTAGTCGATAAAGTAAGTGCAGTCATTATTTTACAGTCGTACATGGAAAACCCGCGACTATATCAAACTAATTTTGGAACAAAAAAAAAATAAATAAATTAATATGGTATTACCAATTGTAGCATTAGGACATCCGATATTAAAACAAGTGGCAACAGAGATAGACCAAAGTTACACTAATTACAGAGAGCTGATTGACAACATGTATGAAACCATGTATAAAGATGACGGTGTCGGACTTGCAGCTCCTCAAATAAATTTGTCAATACGATTATTTGTTATTGATGCTGACCCATTTAAAGACACTTATCCGGAAGCTGAAGGATTTAAGAAAGTATTCATCAATCCGACCATAATAGAAGAAGCCGGCAAGGAGTGGTTTTTCAACGAAGGTTGTTTAAGCGTTCCCGATATACACGAAGATGTACTTAGGAAAGAGCGGGTATTGTTGAGATATTATGATGAAGATTTCAACAAAAAAGAAGAATGGTTTGAAGGTGTTTGTGCAAGGGTAATTCAACACGAATACGACCATCTCGAAGGGAAGGTATTCACCGACAGGGTGGGTGCCATGACGAGGCTGCTGCTAAAAAAGAAGTTGGAAAAAATTAGAACTGGCGACATCAACATGCCATATAAAATGATTTTTTGTAAAAAATCAAGATGAGATTTGAACTGAGTCGGGGAATGCCGTGTTCATTTGCCGTATCAGTTCTTCTTGTGGAATATCATTGATAACTTTACCTTCTGAAGCGAAAGAAACCGTTCCTCTTTCTTCCGATACAATTATAGCCACAGCATCTGTTTGTTCTGTAATGCCGACTGCCGCTCTATGTCTTAATCCGAAATCGGTAGGTAAAGAAGAATTTTGGGAAACCGGTAAGATACAGGCAGCAGCAACTATTTTATTGTTAGTTATTATAACGGCACCATCGTGTAACGGCGAATTTTTAAAAAACAAATTACCAAGTAAGCGTCCTGACAGATCTGCATTTATCGTTTCACCTGTCTGCACTATGTTTGTAAGCAAATTCTCTTTAGTTATAACAATTATAGCTCCTGTTTTAAGTTTTGCAAAACGATATACAACATTAATTAAGATATTATAATCATATTTTCTTCCTTTATCAGAAAATTTTTTAAGCCATGGGATTTTTTTGTTACCATCGCCTAAGGGCTTTCCTATCATCAGAAGGAACTCGCGTATTTCTGGTTGAAACACAATTATCAACGCTATAAATCCCACCGAAATAAACGCTCCGAATATCTCGGTCAGCATCTTCATCTGCAACGCTTCAACAATCTTCCATGTGATAAAGATAGCCACTATTCCCAAAAAAATGTTTATTGCGGCTGTACCTTTCAGCAATTTATATAAAGCGTATAATAATAAAGCTACTAATACAACATCTATTACATCAACAACTTTTATAGCAATAAAACATAATTCAAGCAACATAATCCGATTTTAAATTATCAATGCAAATGTAGTTTAATTTTTCCACTTAACAGTTATATCAGATAAAATTTATAGTAAAGGTTACAAAAAAAGAAGCTGTCCGATAAAATCGGACAGCTTCTTAAAATTATGAACTATGTTAAAATAAACCTTTCGATTAGCGAGCTATAACAATTTTCTTTTGAACTACTGCGCCATTTTCAGAGATAATGCTGAAGATATAAACGCCTTCGCTTAAAGAAGCCACATTGATGATATTAGTATTTTCTACGGACATCATCAATTGACCTAC
>JALNXP010000197.1 GCA_023230285.1 Bacteroidales bacterium
CGGCAAAGCGGATATACACCACAAGGTTATTCATCACGCCGACATTTTTAGGACTTTTAGGTTCTCTATATTCTTTAATGGAAGTCTTATCCGGAACATCTTTCCACATAGCGTTTTTGCGTGCAATTTTAGCCTCAGCGGAAATACTGATATTAGGAGTCAATCCGACAGCAGCCGGATTAACAGTATTAACTCTATACTGAGAAGCAACTATATTATTGTTTTGCAAAACGGCATAACAATAGTAACCTTCTTGATTAGAGATAATTACATAACCATTATCATCATGAAGCCAATTATAAAATTCGTCTCCGGAAGCGAAACAGGAAATAACCGAGCCATCGGGCTGGGTAAGTGTTACTGGAAGTTTAACCACATAAGCCGCAAAACTCACTGATACACAGCACACAAAGAGGATTATCAATAAATAAATTTTTTTAATCATCGGATAAAAGACTTAGAATGTAAAAAATAATAAATAATAAATAAATAAACAGTGACAATCAAGTTATTACAATTGTCTCATTTGTGGAAAGAAAATAACATCCTGAATAGAAGGAGAGTCTGTCATAAGCATAGATAATCTATCGATGCCGATGCCCAATCCTGATGTTGGAGGCATACCAACTTCGAGAGCGTTCAAGAAATCTTCATCTAAAACCATAGATTCTTCGTCACCGCGTTTGCCAAGTTCTAATTGAGCTTCAAATCTTTCACGTTGGTCTATCGGGTCATTAAGTTCAGAAAAAGCATTACATATTTCCTTGCAGTTACAAACAGCTTCAAAACGTTCCACTAATCCCGGTTTTGAGCGATGTTTTTTAGCCAATGGCGACATCTCTATAGGATAATCGGTGATAAAAGTAGGCTGTATCAGCTTTTTTTCGCCTGTTTCGCCGAAAATTTCATCTATCAACTTACCCTTTCCCATAGAAGCATCAACCTCTACGCCAACACTCTTTGCAACCTCAACAAGCTGATGCTCATCCATTTGAGAAATATCTATGCCCGTAAAATGCTCTATTGCTTCATACATGGTATATCTTTTCCACGGACGTTTAAAGCTGATTATATTTTCGCCAACTTTAACTTCTGTTGAACCATGAACATCAAGAGCTATTCTTTCGACCATTTCCTCAACTAAATTCATCATCCATTCATAATCTTTATACGCAACATAAAGTTCCATTTGCGTAAACTCCGGATTATGAAATCTATCCATTCCTTCGTTTCTAAAATCTTTAGAAAATTCATAAACACCGTCGAAGCCGCCAACAATCAAACGTTTAAGATAAAGTTCATCAGCAATTCTAAGATAAAGCGTTTGGTCAAGGGTATTATGATGAGTTTTAAACGGTCTTGCAGCTGCACCGCCATAAAGCGGTTGCAAAATAGGAGTTTCGACTTCCAAGTAGCCGTGTTCGTTTAAAAAATTACGCATCGAATTAACCAATTTTGTACGTTTTACAAAAGTCTCACGCACATCAGGATTAACTATCAAATCTATATAGCGTTGGCGATAACGTTGGTCTGGATTAGAAAAAGCATCAAACACCTTGTCATCTTTTTCCTTTACGATAGGCAATGGTGTCAAAGACTTCGACAACATCACAAACTCTTTTACATGAATGGTAATTTCGCCCATCTGGGTTGTAAACACGTAACCTTTAACACCAATAATATCACCAATGTCGGTTAATTTTTTAAACACTGTATTGTACAAAGATTTATCTTCCCCCGGAGCAATTTCGTCTCGTTTAATATAAAGCTGTATTCTACCTGTAGCATCTTGTAACTCTGCGAAAGATGCAGCGCCCATAATTCTACGGCTCATAATTCTTCCCGCTATACAGACATCTTGAAACAGAGAATTGTCGTTAGGAAACTTTTCCTTAATTTCGGCACTATTACAATTCACAGGATACATTGGTGACGGATAAGGGTTTATTCCCATTTCCAACAGAGTATCTAAAGATTTTCTTCTAATTACTTCTTGTTCGTTTAAAGTCGGCATATTTTAATTTTTGATTTTCGATTTATGATTTATAATTTTCGATTTATGATTTATAATTTTCGATTAAAATTCTGATATCCAAGGATATTGATAAAGTCCTTCCATCAATCTTGCTGTTTTTTGTTCCGGTGTCATAGCTTCGTACTCGGCACGGGCTTTTCTATATCTTTCAGCCTCTTCCGATTTTATCTTATCATACTTAAGTTGCAGACGAGCTGTCAAAAAAGGTTTGGCAACAGCGGGGAATAATTCGAGCAACAGCATATCTCTTTCCGATTGAGCTATTTTCTCGCCGTTAAATTCAGGCAACGGCAGATTTTCAGGTCTTACATAGTCGCTTTCTTCAAAAGGAATTTCTTCTCTCACACCACAGATTTGTTCTCTAAAATCAGGATCAACCGGAATTGGAGTTTTTCCGTATTTACCTTTCACCAAATTAGCATATTGCACAGAAGGATTAGTAAAAGGCGGTAAATCTTTAGACCTATTGACCACGCAATTAACAGCTTGACTGCCAACTATTTGACTTGTAGGGGTTACTAAAGGAGGGCAACCTGCGCTAACTCTAACCTCCGGCACCGTTTCCAATACTTTACTAACCAAATGACTTAAATTTGCAGTTTTCAGCTGCGCAAGCATATTAGTATACATACCACCCGGAATTTCAGCGTTTTTCACCATCTCATTGGGAGCAGGAAAATCAAAAAATTCCTCTATCTTATGAACGTTTGCAAGCAATTCTTCTTCATTATCAGCTTTAGCTGCTGCAATAGCTTTATCAAAAAGTTCATCAATTTCCTTAGGAAAAGACATATTGACTATATCTATTTTCTTTGAGAATTTCTCTTTATAATTATCAAGATTGGACAATTCTTTTTTGATTTGGAAGAGTTTATCGCTAATTTGCAAGATTATTTCGGGGTTGCCGTCCATTTTGATGCCCAACTTCTTGGCAAAGATATACATTATTTCGTAAGGAGGAGCAGCCGGACCGCCGGCGAATGGCACTATAGCGGTATCAAGGATGTCAGCACCGTGCAAGATAGCCATCAAAGAAGAAGCCACACCATAACCGGGGGTACAGTGAGTATGGAAATCTATAGGTACTTTAACGGCATTTTTCAAAGATTCCACGAGTTTACCGGCAAGACGTGGCGGAACAAGACCGGCCATATCCTTAACAGATATCATGTCAGCACCGGCTTTTTCAAGTTGTATGGCTTTATTTACAAAATAGTCTATGTTGAAAATTTTTGCCGGCAGTTTTTTACCTTTCAAAGTAGATTTGAATCTCTGTTTCCAAGTAAACTTCGGGTCAACTGTATAGCACACAGCACAATCGGCGAGACCGCCGTTTTCTTTAACTACTTTGATAGTATAAGTCATATTATCAGTATCATTCAGAGCATCAAAAATTCTCATAATGTCAATGCCGCCTTGTATTGCATTTCTGTTAAACCCTTCGATGACGGAACTTGGATAAGGATTGTATCCAAAAAGATTACGTCCTCTGGAAAGAGCTGTTAACTTCGAATTGTTGCCGATAACCTTTTTTATTTTCCCGAGTCGTTCCCACGGGTCTTCTCCAAGATATCTCATTACAGAATCAGGGACAGCACCGCCCCATACTTCCATTGCATAAAAGCCTGCTTTACTAAACAAATCAAGGGTTTCGTTAACCTGAGCTTGGTTCATTCTCGTTGCAAACAGGGATTGTTGACCGTCTCTTAATGTCAGATCGCGTATTTTCAAAGATTTATTCATAATCTAAAAGTTTTAATCTGCAAAGATATACCAAATTTTTGAACTATACTAAATTTATGAAAAGTTTAAATTTTAGAAAACAATCGCGTAGATTCATTAGCAGTGCGAAAGTACAACCTCTTGAATTTTTTGGCAAAATCACCAAAAATCACTACCTTTGCACCCTCATTTTTATCAACCTCATCACTATGGCTATTAAAAATATCATCTTTGATTTTGGCGGCGTTTTGGTAAACTGGAACCCGCGGTATTTGTTAGATAACTATCTCGACAACACCGAAGAAATGGAAAATCTAATCCAAGTTATATGCTCTCCCGAATGGAATCACAAATTAGACTTAGGCTATCCGTTTGCATTGGCTATCAACGAATTGAAAGATGAATTTCCTAAATATAAAGACATCATACAACTTTCATACGATAAATGGGAGCTAATGTTAGGCGGAGACTTCCCAAAAACAGTAGACCTACTTTATCAACTGAAAAAAGACGGCTACAAAATATACGGACTGACTAACTGGTCGAAAGACACATTTCCCATTGCATACAACAAATTTCCGTTTTTCAAAGAATTTGACGGCATCGTAGTTTCCGGAGAAGAAAGACTTGGAAAGCCTGACCCCGCTTTTTACAAACTGCTGTTAGACAGATATAATCTAATTGCAGAAGAATCAATCTTCATAGACGACAGAGCCGTAAACGTGGAAGCCGCTGAAAATCTGAATATCCACGGCATATTTTTCGACAGCCAAGATACTATCGAAGAAAAAGTTTACAACATAATTACAGAAAACCGGCTACACTTAATTTAAGTGCCTAATTATACAACGACTATAATCATCTTACTTCCTGCAATTTTTCAAATCCGCTATCATTATTTCAGGATTAGCAGCGGCGAATACAGCATTGCCGGCAACAAAAGCATCAGCACCGCAAGAGACTAATTTTGCCATATTATCTATGTTTACACCACCATCAACTTCGACAATACAACCGGCGTTTCGCTTATCCATCAAATCTCTGAGTTGCGATATTTTTCTGTAGGTGTTTTCGATAAACTTCTGTC
>JALNXP010000017.1 GCA_023230285.1 Bacteroidales bacterium
AGATTGCTGCGTTTAAGACCTGCCATGCCGGCGTTTCCGTTGAAGATGTCGCCGGAAAGTTCGCTGTAATATTTGTCGTTGAAGTCATCGAAAAGCTCACCGGTTTTCATATTCCTATAAGGCTTCTCACAGCGTCCGGTTTGTGAGTAGTATATTTCGTGACCGTTGTCGGCAGAAAATATGATGATAGTGTTATCTTCTAATCCGAGAGCAATAAGCTCTTTCCAAATAATTTGCACCGTTTCATCTATCATGATGACCATAGAGGCGTATTCTTTTTCTAAAGATGTCAAATTTGGATTATCTGCAACAGAAGGGTGAACTTTAGGAATAGCGACCGGTCCGTGAGGCAGCTGGGTAGGGTGGTAGATAAAAAATGTGGTGTCTTGATATTGGTGCAGTAGTTCTATGATTTTATCTGTAAACAAATCTTGCGAGTAGATATTTTTTCCGTCCATGTTCCATCTGTCGGCGTAAGTCTGTGGCGTTTCGTTTTCGAGAGTCTTTCCGCAGTCGCTGCGGGTGTTGCCTTCGATAAATGTCATCTTGCCGTTGTCGAACAGAAATGGCGGGTAGTAACCATGACAGCGTACGTGGTCTAAGTAGCCGTAATAGTAATCCCAGCCGTGACGTCTCATCTGTTTGTGAGAAGCTGTGAAACCCCATTCCAACTTTCCGACTTGTGCTGTAACATAGCCGGCTTTTTTAAATACCTCCGGAAGATATAAGTCGTTGTCAAACAATATAATATCTTCGGCATCAATAGACTTCTCCACCTCGGCGATGTCGGTAGAATCTTTACACCATAAAAACTGTCCGCCGTTGTTTATCTTCCATTTATCGGTATTACAATCGTGATAACCTGTAAGCAAAGATGCACGTGCCGGTGCCGAGAGCATACAACCGTAAGCGTTGTTATAGCTTATGCCACGACTTATCAGCGAATCTATGGTCGGTGTACGAAACTGCTGCTGTCCATAAGCGGATATCATGCCTTTTCCAAGGTCATCAGCATAAATAAAAATGACATTAGGACGAGAAGTTTCAGGCGTGCTTTGAACGCTTTTGTCCGCACAGGAGTACAGACAGCAACCGGCGGCAGCTATTGCCATTACAGATAATTTGCTGTGGATTTTGCTTGTTGTCATGTCATTAAAATACAACCTTACACATCTTGGCAACATTATCCGGAATGCCGAAAGTATATACGTGTATGCTCGGAACATTGGCAGCTTTCAGCTCTTTTGCCTGCTGAATAAACCATTCGGTGCCGACAGCTTTTGCTTCAGCGTTGGTCTTGCACTTACGCAACTCAACCTCCAATGCCGACGGAAGTGTTAGATGAAATAACTCCGGCAATACATCAACCTGCGACATGGTCGCTATCGGCTTGATGCCCGGAATTATAGGTACCCTAATCCCTGCCTGACGGCAACGCCCGACAAAATCAAAATATTTGGAGTTGTCGAAAAACATCTGCGTGACTACATAGTCGGCACCGGCATCAACTTTCTCCTTTAAATGCTGCAAATCTTCATCATCATTACTTGCATCTACATGACACTCTGGATAACCGGCAACACCACAGGCAAAGTCTGTCGGGACACCCTTCTCAATATTAGCATCAAGGTATTTTCCGACATTCATGTTCTGCACTTGACGCAACAAATCTATCGCATGTGAATGTCCTCCATGCTCCGGAATAAATACAGGATCTACTCTCTTACGGTCACCACGCAACACGAGTAGGTTGTGCATGTCAAGATAATTATAGTCTATCAGTATGTCTTCATTCTCATCGCGTGTGTAGCCTGCACATATCACATGCGGCACTACCTCTATATTATATTTGAACTTTATCGCAGCAGCAATGCCTACACTGCCCGGACGCTTTTTGAACGAATAACGCTCCATCTCGCCTCTGTCATTCTTCCTATATGCTACGTCTGTTCTGTGACACGTAACATTGATATACGAAGGCGCAAACTCCAACAACGGCTCTATAGTACGCTGTATCTCTATAAAACCGCCACCTTTTAACGGCGGTAATACTTCAAATGTAAATAATGTCCTTCCTGATTTTTCTATTAATTCTGATATTTTCATCTTCTCAATTTTATTTTTTTTATACCTCAAAATATCTTGCAGCTTTATGCGCAAAATACAAACCACATACCGAAGAAGCAGGCATCATGGCATAATTTTCAGTCAAAGTTACTCCAACATTTTTTTCGGCATCTAATAAATTGAAAATTTTCTTCTTTTCACTATGTACCGGATATACCGGAAATCCTATCGCCGGTCTTATGCCTTTGCCTTTAAAACCCCATAATTCGATTCTGACCTTGTCATTAAGCAACTCTGCTAACGCTTCCGCTAATCTGTCTGTCAGACTTTGTAGCAAAATGCCGTTGTATTCGTCAAGATTATCTTTATATTTTTTTGCAAGTTCATCGGCACCGAGACCGGCAGTGTCAACAAAACAGCCGATATAATCACATAAACCTGTTTCAACAGGAGCAATAAAATCAGACAAACTTAGATTATAACCGCTGTCTGTTTTTTTATTTAGACAACGCGGGGGGTGTAAACGACAGATTTCTTTATGGCGAGTGGCATCCTCATATATAATGATGTCTTCTTTATCTGAATTTGCAGCAAAAATACCTATGACGGCTTTTGCCCTGACACTGTTATCAGCAGCTACTTGCTTTAATAAAGCAATTGCATCTTCGTGCAATTTTTTAGCTTCCGAAGTCTGTGGCTTTACATTCCATACATGATATAACGCTTTCCAGTTGATAAGCGGGATAAGATCCTTTAAATCAATGTTTTCGAATACTTTTACGCCAAGAAAATGCGGTACGGAAATTTTATCTTTTGTCCATTCTATAGGAAGTTTGTTTTTGCGGGCTTCATCAAGAGTAAGCCGGCATTTTTCTGACTGTTCATGCTCGTAATTTCGTTTCAACTCGTCATATTCGGAATATAATTTCTGAAGATAATCATCTTTTAATGAGGGCGATAGAATGTTTTTCACTAC
The DNA here is from genome assembly GCA_023230285.1 of Bacteroidales bacterium. Lineage (GTDB taxonomy): Bacteria > Bacteroidota > Bacteroidia > Bacteroidales > BM520 > RGIG7150. Next base: position 3,044 of record JALNXP010000017.1, read on the forward strand.
ATCTACGCTGCGGGGAGCATCTTTAACATAGACAATGCCGTGTTTATATTTCGGAGCGAAAGCCACGGCGCTATGAAGTTTACTTGTAGCGGCACCACCAACCATGACCGGAATATTAAGGTTGTTGGCTTTCATCACTTCAAAAACGTGGCTCATCTCTTCCAAAGAAGGAGTGATAAGCCCGCAAAGACCTATGGCATCAGCATTTTCAGCAATAGCGGTTTCTACTATTTTGTTCGCCGGCACCATAACACCAAGGTCTACAATGTCGCATCCGCTGCACGACAGTACCATGCTGACGATGTTTTTACCTATGTCGTGTACATCACCTTTGACGGTGGCGAGTACAATCTTCTTTGACGACTGCTGTGTACGATTGCTCTTCTTGTCTTTTTCTATCAACGGCTCGAGCATGGCGACAGCTTTTTTCATGACACGCGCACTTTTAACGACCTGCGGAAGAAACATCTTGCCGCAGCCGAAAAGGTCGCCGACTTTGTTCATGGCATCCATCAAAGGTCTCTCTATAATGTCAATAGGCGACATGCCTTGTCGCAGCAAAGCCTCGACAATAGTGTCAATGTCATCGGGTATCCCTTTGATGATTGCGTATTGCAACTGATCTGCCGGCAAAATGTTGTCGGCATGACGAGTGCCGGTGTTGACCGTTGAAGTGTCGGCATGATGTTTTTCGCCATACTCTAAAAGTTTTTCTGTCGCATCAGCTGTCCTGTTTAAAACAACATCTTCGACAAGCGGTAGCAATTCTTTGTCTATCTCGCTGTAAACCTGCAACATACCCGGATTAACAATGCCCATATCCATGCCGGCATCAATAGCATAATAAAGAAATACCGAGTGTATGGCTTCGCGGATGATGTTGTTGCCACGATAAGAAAACGACAGGTTGCTGACACCGCCGCTGAGTTTGGTATATGGCAAATGGTCCTTTATCCACCTGCAACAGCAGATAAAGTCTACAGCATATGTGTTGTGAGCTTCTATTCCTGTTGAAATTGCAAGAATGTTCGGGTCTATGATAATATCCTGTGGCGGAAAGTTGAGCTTTTGTGTCAGAAGTTTATATGCGCGTGCGGCAACTTCGATTTTTCTGTCGAAGATGTCAGCCTGCCCTTCTTCATCGAACAACATGACGACAACAGCCGCCCCGAAGGTGTGTATGTAATCTGCACGTTGCAAAAATATTTCCTCTCCTTCTTTCAGATTTATTGAATTTACAACAGACTTACCCTGAGTACATTTCAGCCCTTCAACTATGACTTCCCATTTTGATGAATCTATCATCACCGGCACTCTTGATATGTCGGGGTCAGAAGCGAGCATCAGCAGAAATTCGCGCATGGCTTTCGGCGCATCTATCATGGCATCGTCCATACAAACATCAATAAGCTGCGCCCCGTCTTCTACCTGCTGCCGTGCTACCGACAGAGCTTCTTCGTAATTTTGCTCCTTTATCAGACGTGCAAACTTCTTTGAACCGGCAACGTTGGTCCTTTCACCAATGTTGACAAAATTGCTTGTGGACAGTATCTTCACTGTTTCGAGACCACTGAAAGTTGTCACAGTATCGAGTTCCGGCAACTCTCGAGGCTCATATTTAGTGACAAGTTCGGCTATCGCCCTGATGTGGTCAGGCGTGGTGCCGCAACAACCGCCAACAATGTTGACTAATGACTGTTGTAATAAAATCTCAAGTTCGCTTGCCATCTTTTCCGGCGAGTCGTTGTATTTTCCAAATTGGTCGGGAAGTCCGGCGTTAGGGTGGACGGAGATGTGAAAAGCCGAAAAACGAGACAACTCTTCTATATATGGTGCCATACGATGTGCTCCGAGACCGCAGTTCATGCCTATACTCAGCAAGTTGGCATGCGCTACCGAAGTGTAAAACGCCTCAAGTGTCTGACCGGCAAGCATACGCCCGCTCTCATCACTGATAGTCACCGACATCATCACAGGAATATCTACATCCATTTTCTTACAGCAGTCGTGGATGGCGACTAATGCAGCTTTGGCGTTCAGCGTGTCAAAAATCGTCTCTATCAGCAGCACATCTACACCACCGTCTATAAGCCCACAAACTTGCTCGTAATAAGCACGATAAAGCTCGTCAAAGGTGAGATTACGCAGCGAGGGATTGCTGACATCCGGCGACATCGACAGCGACTTGTTGGTAGGTCCCATAGAGCCGGCAACATATCGCGGCTTTTCATCGGTAGAAAACTCGTCAGCCGCCTTGCGAGCAAGTTGCGCCGCCGCCTTATTAAGCTCATAAACAATAGCTTCCATGTTATAGTCAGCCTGCGATATGGCATTGGCATTGAAAGAATCTGTCTCTATGATGTCCGCACCGGCTTCTAAATACGCACGGTGTATGCTGATGATAGCTTCAGGCTGTGTCAAAACAAGAACATCATTATTTCCCTTTATCTCTATCTCTGAAGCCGCAAAACGACTGCCACGATAGTCGGCTTCCGTGAAACCATATCTTTGTATCATTGTACCCATGGCTCCATCAAGCACTAATATCTTCTTCTCTATAATCGACCGTAGGTTTTCTCTCATGCTTTAAATTGCTATTTATATGATGTCTAATAACTTACATTATGTTTTGTAAGCATAAAAATTTGTTGCAAAATTAATACTTATTTTTGATGTTTTCAACTTTTACGTTATCTATTTTGTGGGCATATATTCGTTTAATGTGAAATGTTTATTGGCGCGATGGTAGAGGCTCTGTATGACACGTCTCTACGAAATCATCTTCCGATTTTAAAAATTTATTTCTTGCTCGTTTGATTAAAAAATTTAATACTATCTTTGCAGAAAATAATTGTCTTACTTAAAAAAATTTGATTATGGCATTACAAATTAATGATCAGAACTTTGAAGAATATCTAAAAGCTGATAAACCTTTAGTATTGGATTTTTGGGCTGAATGGTGCGGACCTTGCAGAATGATAGCTCCTTATATTGATGAAATAACTGAACAGTTTGGCGATAAAGTTAATATCGGTAAGGTAAATGTTGACTCCTGCCCCGAAATTACAGGTAAATACGGTATCAGAAATATACCTACCGTTTTGTTTATCAAAAATGGAGAAATCGTTGATAAACAAGTCGGCGCAACAACAAAAGCTGCTTTGGCTGCAAAAGTTGAAAAGTTGTGTTAGATACCAAGGTTATACAGCAATATAATTCCTTAGAATTTGTAGTAAACCAATTAGTAGAGGGCTTTATGACAGGATTGCATAAAAGCCCTTTTCATGGCTTTTCTGTCGAATTCGCAGAACATCGTGTGTATAACCCGGGAGAATCAGTCAAAAATATCGATTGGAAACTCTACGGCAGAACAGATAAACTTTTTGTGAAACGCTTTGAAGAAGAGACTAATCTGAGATGCTATCTGCTGATTGACAACTCTTCTTCTATGCACTATCCTGTTGTCGCTGAACCAAGTATAAAAACTCCCGACAAAATTACTTTCTCGGTTTATGCCGCCGCCTGTATTACGCAACTGCTTCAACAACAGCGAGATGCAGTCGGTCTGTCGGTGTTTTCCGAAGATATCGATTTGTTTACCCCCATAAGGTCCTCTATCGACCACCAAAAGTTCTTATTCGCTGAATATGAGAAACTTATAAACTCATTCTCTATCTCGGAAAAGAAAAAATCTAATGTCGCCGCTTCTTTACATCTTATAGCAGAAAAAATTCATAAACGCTCTCTAATAGTGATTTTTTCAGATATGTTCGATACCGAAGCCAACATAGATGATATGTTTAACGCTATCCAACATCTGAAATATAATAAAAATGAAGTAATATTGTTTCACGTTGTTGATAAAGATAAAGAAATAAATCTGGATTTTCCGGATAAACCTATAAAGTTTATCGACTTGGAATCAAATACAGAACTTAAAATCAATCCAAAAATTTTGCGCGAAGATTATTCTGAATTGCTGTCAAAACGCAAAGAAGAAATAGAATTACGCTGCCTGCAATATCAAATCGATTTTGTCGAAGTCGATATAAATCAGGGATATAACAGCATAATGCTGAATTTTCTCAAAAAAAGACAAAAACTACACTGACAAAACATTAAATTATTACAAAATGAACGCTAAAAATTTGTTCCGAGCATCTTTATTTGTTCTGATGCTCGTTGTCGTATATTCATGTACAGACAAATCTAATAAAAAACAACCTGTAAACAGTTATTCTATTGATTATCTTAATTCGTTTACAGATTATCAATCAGCGTATTATAATTTGATTTCAAAGTACTCGTCCGGCTTTGTCGCTGAAGACCAACCTATTATATTGGGATTTGTGAAAGATATAAAGCTGAAAAAACAGTTTGGCGAAGATATTCCGTCTTCAGTTTTTACACTGACACCAAAGGCTAAAGGAGAAGCTTATTGGATAGACGAAAATACTGTCGCATTTAAACTTTCTAAACCTGCCGAAAATACACAAAAATATAAAGTGAACATAGATTTGAGCTATTTCTTAGATGTCCCGGCAGACATCGCCCACTTTGAAACTGAAGTGCTGTTCAAAAAACAGGATTTTGTAATTAGCTCATATTCATATTATTGCAAAGATAAAGAAATCGGTGCTTATGAATTTATACTCAAATTTGCTAATCCTACAACAATAGAGGTGGTCGAAGCTGTAGTAAATTCTAAATTAAACGGCGACTATAGCAGCTATATTTCTAAAGTGTCTGAAACAGAGTACGTTGTCACTATATCAGGCTTTGAAAGAAAAAATGAAGATTATTCGGCGAACTGTACTTTTGATGGTAAAACAGCCAACATAGATAGAACTATTACGCAGAAAGTTGTTGTCCCTGCTAAAAATGAGTTTAAAGTGACAGGCTATAACCTTAATTATGCTTCCGGTAGCGTCTTAGACGTGAGGTTTTCTAACCCGCTGTTGCCAAATCAAAATCTGTCAGGTTTGATAGAGTTTGATAAAAAAATAAGCTATAAAACAGATGTCGTTGATAATAAGTTACTTATATATATAGATGACAAATATAACGGTGCTATATCTATTAATGAAATCATCAAAGATAATTCTTACCAATTGATGGATGATGACTATGTTATAGAGAGTATAGAAACGGATAAATTGCTGCCTTCTATAAAGTGGAGAGATGATGGCGTGATTGTCCCTGATGATTCTGTGACGATTTATTATGAGGCTACAGCTCTAAAATCGGCGGTTTTGCGTGTTATCGAAATCTATGATAATAATGTTTTGAATTTCTTTAGAGAGAATGGACTGACCTCTACTTGGGGCGTGCGCGATGCCGGTAGGTTGGTGAAAAAAGTGAAATTGCTGCTCGATAATGATAACTATGCCGAAACTAAGACGTATGCTATCAAACTTTCTGATTATGTTGATGTTACCAACGGTGGCGTTTATCAAATATCCCTCGATTATGATATGAGCTGCTATGCTTTTGCCTGCGAAAATCAAAATGATGATGAAGACACTGAAAAAATAGATGAGGCTGATTATTGGAATGGTCTGAGATATGATTATAAGCAATATTATTATGATGGCAAATGGTGGGAATATGAGAAAAATCCTTGTATGAAGGGATTTTATAATTATAAAGAAATTAAAAAGAATGTTATTGTTTCTGATATTGGACTTACAGCTAAAATGATTGATAATAAGCATGTTGATGTGTTTGTGAGAAGTATTAAGACAGGAAATCCGATGCTTGATGTAACTATTGAGGCTTACAATTATCAACTGCAACTTACAGCTTCCTCCAAGACTGATGCCGGCGGCTACGGTCAACTTACTTGCTCTGATTATCCGCGTTTTGTAGTTGCAAAAAATAGCAACGGCAACTCTTTTATCAGTTTGGATAACTCCAACTCTTTGTCTATGACGAAGTTCGATGTTGGCGGTGCAAGTGTGAGCGACAATATCAACGGCTTTATTTATAGCAATCGCGGCGTTTGGCGCCCGGGCGATGTCATCAACCTCGAATTTATCCTCTCGGATAAAGATGATATACTGCCGGAAAATTATCCTGTCGTCTTTGAACTCTATGATGCCAATGGCAGAATGTATAAGAAAATCCTCAACAATGCACCTGTCGGAAATATTTACTCTTTCTCGGTAACTACGGCTGCTGCCGACCCTACCGGCTTGTGGAGTGCCGAAATTATTGTCGGCAACAAAGTGTTCTCTAAGAACTTGAGAGTGGAAACAGTGAAACCTAATAAATTGCAGATAGATTTTGATAGCCCGAAAATGATATTCGCTTCGCAAAATCCTACTGCAAAACTTAATGTGCAATGGCTTAACGGTCTGAAAGTAGGCGCTTTGGAAACAGAAATTACAGCTAAACTGAGTGCGGCAGAAACATCTTTCGACAGCTATAAAAATTATACTTTCGTAAATGAAACTTCCGAATATGCGTCTTCAGAGTTTTCATTGTTTAGCTCTAAATTGAACGCTGACGGCTCTAAAACAGTGGCTCTAAACTCGCTGAAAGATTATCGTACCGGCGGCTTCGCTAATGTGAAGTTCTTAATCAAAGTTTTTGAAACTTCAGGAGATTTCAGCGTCTCATCTGCTGTTTCTCAATTGTCGCCGTTTACTGAATATGTCGGCGTAAACCTTCCCGAAACTCGCTCTAAATACGGCGAATACTACTTTACCAACCAAAATTGGAAATTCGACATAGTCGCCGTGAATGAAATAGGAAAAGCAGCACCAAACGCCGCTCTCGAATATAGCTTGTATAAACTCGAAAATTATTGGTGGTGGGAAGAAACCAACAACTATTCTTTGCAAAAGTATGTGAACGGAACTTATAAATCACCGGTGGAGAAAAAAATACTGACTTGTGATGCTAACGGTAAATCTTCTGTAACACTGAACGTCAACGATGATATGTGGGGCAGCTATCTTATGATAATCAAAGATTATGAATCCGGATATGTCTTCGCAAAAGTCGTGAATTTTGATACCGAATATTATTCGCTGCGATCTTCCGGCGTTGGCGAAACTCCGGTGCTGCTCAACATGAAAAGCGATAAGCCTTCATATAAAGTCGGCGAAACTGTCGTAGTGTCTTTCCCCGCTAATAAAAACGCTAAGGCTTTTGTTACTTTAGAATCGGCATGTAAAGTTCTGACATATTATAATGTGGATAATTTGTCGGAAGATGCAACTCTGAAAATAAAGGTCACTGAGGATATGATACCTAACGTGTATGTATATGTGTCTCTTATTCAGCCGTTTAATAGTGGTAACGACCTGCCGCTGAGAATGTACGGCGTGCTGCCGGTGAATGTTTATGATGATAATATGTTGCTTAATCCGATAATTGAGATGCCGGCAGAAACCGAATCAAACAAAGATATAGAGATAACAGTTTCGGAAAAATCTTCTAAGAAGATGTATTATACAGTGGCACTCGTTGATGAAGGTATCCTCGGATTGACAGCCTATAAAACGGCAAATCCTTATAATTATTTTAATTCTAAACAAGCATTGAATATTCGTACTTGGGATAATTATTCGTATGTTGTTGATGCTTATACCGGCGAACTTAGCTCTGTGATAGGTGTCGGCGGTGATGAGGCGTTGTTGCAACCGGAAAATGTGTTGTCAAAGCGTTTTTCTGCCGTGGCAATGCAACTCGGACCTTTTGAGCTTGCCGCAGGACAGAAAGTTACTCACAAAATTACCGTTCCGGATTATGTCGGCTCGTTGAGAGCTATGGTTATTGCTACTAATGCTGATGAGGCAAGCGGCTCGGCGGAACGCAATATGATAGTGAAAAATAAACTCATGCTGCTGCACCACGCATGCTTACTCAAAACGACAGATTTTTCGTCCCCGTCCAAATCTTGGCTCCTGATTATGCAGGCAAAAATGTATCTGTTACCGCTAAAGTAGAAAACCTTGAAGCCGCCGGAAATACAAGCCTCTCGAAATCTGTGAAAGTTAATGCTGACGGCGAAGCTGTCGCTACCTTCGAGTTTGTCGTGCCGGAAGTAACCGGAACAGCGAAAATCTCTCTGTCGGCATCTTGTGAGTCTTTAAAAGTGGATAAATCAATAGAACTGCCGATAAGAACACCGTATTCCGTTAAAAGTCAGGTGACTACACAAAAAATTGCTGCCGGCGAAAATTATAACTTCGACATCGCAAAGTTCGGCATTGACGGCACTAATGAAGGCAAAGTCTCAATCTATTCTATGATTCCACTAAATATCTTCGACAGATTGGAGTTCCTCACTTCTTATCCTCACGGCTGCCTCGAACAGACTGTGTCTAAGGCGTTCCCATTGCTTTACTTAAATAGATTGTTGGAAATAGATGACGTTACAAAGCAAACAATGAACAATAATGTGACTACGGTTATAAGCGACATAAATGCTTATATGCGCTCAGATTATTCTATGTCTAATTGGCGTGGCGGTAATTATGTCAACCCATGGACGGAAATTTATGCAGCTCATTTTCTTGTAGAAGCTAAAGAAAACGGCTACAATGTGCCTTCAAATTTATTGGAAAAAATAATGTCGTACCATGCTTCTAAAGCTAATGCGTGGAGATATAATGTAGATGCGCCGACATCTGATGTGATTCAGGCTTATAGGCTGTATGTGCTTGCTCTGTACGGCAAACCGTCAACTGCTGCGATGAACAGGTTTAAATCGGAAAATTTGCAGCCGCTGTCTAAAACTTTGTTATCTGCTGCTTATTCGCTGTCCGGTAAAACCAAAGTTGCGAAAACATTGTTGGAAGATGCTGACTATCAGTCAACAAAATGGCAGTCGGATTATTATATCTCTTACGGCTCGTATCTCCGCGACTTGGCGTTCGGCGTATATGCCGAAATGCTCGCCGGCAGCGACGAGAGCTTTATCCAACCTTATATCAATATAATAGCCGAAAAACTTAGTGCCAAAGATTGGTTGGATACGCAAACAACGGCTGTCGCTATTTTTGTCTTGGGAAAATATGCCGACAAAAATAACCTCGTGGCTTCTGCTTTAAATGCTGTCGTCTCTGTTGATGGCAATACAAATGCTATAAATACAAGCCGCCCGTCTGCTGTAGTGAACTTTGTCCCCAAAAATCAGACAAACATCAAAGTGGAAAATAAATCGAATAATCCGTTTTATGCTTCTGTGTATACTAAAGGTGCTGTGGCTGAATATGATACGGAAGAATCAGGCTACTATTATAAAATGACGGTTAAATATTATTCGAAAGATAATAATAAGGAAATCAATCCTGCATCATTGCAACAGAATGCTGAGTTTTATGCTAAGATAGTTGTCGAAAATCCTAATGAATATCAAGTGACTGAAGGTGCGTTGTCGTTTATTGTTCCTGCCGGATGGGAAATCAACAATGAAAGATTGTTTGATGACGGCGCAAGCTACGGCGGCTGTAATTATGTAGACATAAGAGATGACAGGGCAAACTTCTATTTCGACTTGAAGCCTTATGACAAAATAGAGCTAACAGTTTATTTGACAGCTGTTTATGCCGGTAGCTATACTATGCCGCCGGTGCGTTGCGACGATATGTATAATAATGAAATTTATTATGTAATCCCCGCACGAAAGGTCGTTGTGAAAATGTAATCTGATGACGAACTTCCGGAAGTCGATAGATAAATATCGTAAGACAACAGCCGTAATTGCGGCTGTTGTCTTACTGTTTGTGGCTTTTTTGTGTGTTCCGGTGCCTGCATTTGATGATGGCTACTCGGAGGTAGTCCTTTCATCTGACGGAAGATTGTTGTCAGCCTGCGTTGCAAAGGACGGACAATGGCGTTTTGCACCAACTGACTGTTATTCAGATAAATATATTCGATGCCTGACACAATATGAGGATAAGTATTTTTTTAGACATCCGGGGGTTAACCCGATTTCGATAATTTCCGCTACTTATGACAATGTCAAAGCGGGCGAAGTAGTGCGTGGCGGCAGCACTATAAGCATGCAGGTAGTGCGATTGGCTCGCAAGGGTAGAGAGCGCACAGTGAAAGAGAAGTTGGTGGAGATGCTGCTTGCCATACGCTTGGAGTTGCGATACTCTAAGCGCAAAATTCTGAATATGTATGCCGCCAATGCTCCGTTCGGCGGAAACGTAGTCGGCATTGATGCCGCCGCATGGCGCTACTTTAACACCTCACCGGATAATCTGACATGGAGCGAAGCCGCTATACTCGCACTGCTGCCTAACTCGCCGGCAATAATCAGACCCGGCAAAAACGAAACCCTGCTGCTCGAAAAACGCAATAAACTGTTGTCAGACTTGGTGACCTCGAAGCCGCATCTGCCAAAAAAAATCAAAAGAAATACTGCTTTCTCCGAAATGGATTGCGAACTCGCCGAGTTGGAAGAAATCCCGCCAAAGCCATTCCCAATGCCGATGTCAGCATATCATTATCTTGTGAAATATGGTGATAATGAAGGCGATAAAGCTAAATATTCGTCTTTGAATTATGATTTGCAATTGGCTGTTAATGATATAGTTACAAAACATCACGCTCAAAATGCTCCTAAAATGATAGAAAATGCTGCCGTGATTGTAGTTGACCATGTTGAAAACAAGATAGTTGCTTACGTAGGCAATGCGCTGTGCGCTAAAGATGCCGCCATGGTAGATATGATAGATGTTCCGCGCTCGACAGGTAGCATTTTGAAGCCTTTTTTGTATGCTGCCATGCTCGATGAGGGTTTGCTGCTGCCGGAAATGCTGCTGCCGGATATCCCTATGAACTTCGGCGGTTATACTCCTAAAAATTATTCAGGCAAGTTTTTGGGCGCAGTGAAAGCTGATGAGGCGCTGGCAAATTCTTTGAACATGCCTTTCGTGTATCTGCTGCGACAATATGGCGTGCCGAAGTTCTATAATAAGCTGAAACGCTGTAATATGTCTCTGCCGTATAGCTACAAGCATTATGGACTTTCGTTGATACTCGGCGGCGCTGAAATCAGCTTGCACGACATTGTCAATGCTTATTGCCTGATGGCGCAGACTCTGTACGGCTTGCCCGATGTTGCTGCGTTCTCGCCGGCAGCGGTGGCTAATACTTTTAACGCTCTGCTGAAGGTTAATCGCCCGCTTGACCAAGTCGGGTGGCAAAATTTCTCTTCTTCCAAGAAGATAGCATGGAAAACAGGTACGAGCTTCGGCTTTAAAGATGCGTGGACTGTGGGCATAACGCAAAGATATGTCGTCGGCGTGTGGGTGGGAAACTCTAACAACGAAGGCAGACAGGGCTTGACCGGTGCCGGCGTAGCCGCCCCGATTATGTTTGAAGTAGCTGCCAAGTTAAATGATAATTATGAATATGTGACGGCAACAGAAGATGCCGTTGAGGTAGAAGTCTGCTGCGAATCCGGATTTCCAAAGTCGCAATATTGCAAAAATACTAAGTTTATAACTACCGCCGACTGCGAAATTATGACCGGCGTATGTCCTTATCATAAAAAGATATTCTTAGACTCTACTTCGCAATACAGAGTGTATCCCGATTGCTATGACATGAACTTCTCTAATAGCAACTGCTATTTTGTACTGCCGCCGACAATGGAATGGTTTTATAAATTGAATAATCCCGATTACAAGGTGCTGCCGCCGACTCTCGCCGACTGTAAAGATGATGATAAAGAAGAAATTATGTCATTTGTCTATCCTGATATTTACGCTAACTTGCTGATACCTACCGGTATTCAAGGTACACGACAAGCTGTAATCTTTGAACTTGCTCACAGGTATCCGTACAGAACCGTCTATTGGAGCTTGAACGATGTCTATTTAGGTGCTACCACCAACATCCATCAGATGGCTATTGATGTTCCCGCCGGTGATTATCATCTGCGTTGTGTGGACGACAGAGGCAACGACATCGTCAGGGTGTTCACTGTCAGATAAATACGGAGGACGATTGTTGAGGTGTAGCGTCTATCTGTTTAGTTGTTTATTGTTTAACAACCAACATCTTATTACTGCCCACGAAGAGGTTGCTTGTTTGTATCTTAAACATTTTTATCACGATAAAAGTGTAATTAAATAACATTTTTATCACGATAAAAGTGTTGTTTTTAAAAATAAAGTTATTATCTTTGCAAGAAAAAATAATATGAAACGAGATGCTTTAGATGCTTTAATTGCATGGAAAAAAGATGTAAAGCGTAAGCCACTTATTGTACACGGAGCAAGACAAGTGGGTAAGACATGGTTGCTAAAGGAGTTTGGTAAACAATATTTCGGTAAAACCATTTATATCAACTTTGAAGATGCTCCTGAGTTACAAGGTATTTTTCGCGATTATGATACAAGTCGTATTATTCGTGAGTTGCAGATTTATGCGCAGACACAGATAGAAGCCTCTGATACGCTGATAATATTTGATGAAATACAGTCGGTAAAACGTGGCTTGAATTCATTGAAATATTTTTGCGAAGATGCTCCACAATATGCAATAACTGCAGCGGAATCGTTACTTGGCATGCATTTGCATGCAGGAGAATCTTTTCCTGTAGGTAAAGTGAATTTCTTGGACTTAAAACCACTTTCTTTCTTCGAGTTTTTGCGAGCTGTCGGAAAAGATATTTTAGTTGATACTTTAGAAAAAAAAGAATTTGAATACCTTCAATTTATGCATGCAAAATTAGTAGAATTGTTGCGTATTTATTTGTTCGTAGGAGGGATGCCGGAGGTGGTATTGAAATATAGTGAAACACAAAATTTGCAAGCAGTTCGCAATATTCAGCAGGAAATAATAAGAGCTTACCGTGACGACTTTTCCAAGCATGTTCCTTATGAACTTGTTCCCAGATTACAGATGGTATGGAATAGTATGCCGACTCAGTTAGCGAAAGAAAACAAAAAATTTGTATACGGAGTGATACGCGAAGGCGGACGCTCTAAAGATTATGAATTAGCCATACAATGGCTCTGCGACTGTGGGCTGCTGCTAAAATGTTATCGTATTGAGAAACCGGCTTTGCCTCTTGTGGGTTATCAAAATTTATCGATATTTAAACTGTTTTTAGTAGATGTCGGATTGCTATCTGCCTTATCATACTTAGATGCTCGAACTATTATAAAGGGCGACAGCATTTTTACCGAATACAAGGGTGCGCTAACAGAACAATTTGTAATGCAAGAACTTAGCGCAGCTAAAACAAATTATATCGGATATTGGACAAATGACCGCAGTACAGCGGAAGTCGATTTTGTTATTCAACAAAATGCTGATGTCTGTCCGATAGAAGTAAAGGCGGAAACGAATGTCCGTGCTAAGAGCTTTAAATTCTTTTGCGAGAAATATCAGCCGCAGAAAGCATATCGTCTGTCATTATTGCCGTTTCATAAAGAAGATTGGATGACTAATGTTCCTCTTTATGGCGCAGCTGTTTTGCCACTATGAATCGTGTAATGTTTTGTCGTTTAATTGTGTAACGTGTAATTGTTTGACAACCAACATCTTATTACTGCCCACGAAGGAAATAACAGAACGCGGATAACGCAGATGCTTCGCAACGCTGATGAACAAAATCAGTGCTTGTAAATCCGCAGTATCAACGTTCCCAAATGCGAGAGAAAAAATACGCAGTTGCATGGAGTCCGCCTTTCCATGTCGCCATACAGAGAGCAGGAATGGGTGACAAATTATCCGCTGTATGGAGTGACGGAGAGTGGCTTGTAGGTGCAGACCAGCCTTGGCTGAGGCGATTTTGACACAGCGGAAGACTTTTTTGTATTTTCGCAATGCTAATAAATCTATAAAAATCAATATTTTGTGTAAAAAACAGCTATTTAAAAAAAAAAGTCTTAAATTCGCAGCATGTTTTAAATTATGATAATTATTGAATAATGTCTACTTCTACTCGCCTATATAATCTGTTGCCGCAAATACAATACTATCTTTGTTTTGTAATTCTCATCGTGTTTTCATATACTTTGAATGCACAATGGACACCCACCGAAGGACGAACTATTTTTCATGAGGACTTTGGCGGTAATGAGCCGACTGACCCTGAATGTAAACCGGAAGGAATACCGCAAGTTATAGGTCTGACTTATAATTGTAATCCTGCAGGTGCCGGCAGATATGCTATTCGTAAATTTGGATATCACCATGGACAATGGTGGTATTGGGGAACTGAAATGGATGATACAACTAATCCTAATGATACTACAAGAGGATACTTGATGCAAGTAGATGGAAACGATAATACAGCCGGTCAATTTTATGAATGTCAAATAGATGATCTGTGTTCCGGCTTTGATTTGAATATGAGCTTCCAAGGGATGAGTTCTTGTAAAGCACAAGGCTCCTTTGACCCTCCGAACTTGACTATGAGAATTGAAACACTTTCAGGAACGCTACTCGCATTTCAAAATGTTACAATGGAAAATTATTTGGGTGCATGGCGTAAATTTGATATGGACTTTAATATACCTGACGGACAAACTTCAATAGTGTTTCGTATTATGAATAATAGTACGGCTTCTATGGGTAACGACTTCGCTATTGATGATATTAAAGTATCTCTGCGTGTACCTACTGTTACTCTCAATATTTCATCTCAGGGAGTATGCCTTGGCGACAATGTGACAATTAATGCAACTATGCTCAACAACAACTTTTTTACGCCTCCTGTTTTGTATCGATGGCTTTATAGTGCAATAGATGACGGAAATTATAACGACTGGACAGTTGTCAGCACAACAACAACTCTCAATATTTATAATTTTTCTGCAAATAACGAAGGTTATTATTGTATGATTGCTGCTAACCAAAGCAATTTGTGGTCTGAAAACTGTCGTTCTATGTCCAATGTAATACATTTGCAATTAGGCGTTTGCGATCTGATATGTGTTGATGATTATTATGATTGCTTTCAAAATAACAATGTGGTGATGTCGCCTTTGAATAATGATACCATACCGGATGCTTGTACTCCTACAGTGAGAATCGTAACGCCGCCGGTTCATGGTAGTGCGGTTAATATAGTCGGAACAACCCAGTATACTTACACTCCCGATTCTGATTACATCGGACCTGATAGCTTGCGATATTCTGTAACATGCGGTACTTCAGTGGGTTATGCTTGGATATATATTGACGTAATTCCATTTCCTGATAATATTATTGATGTGGATTGCTTTGTAGAACTCGAAGGCTCTACATGGGCAAATCCGTCTATGTACAGTACAAATAGCAATAATGTGGCTCTGTATTTTACTCCGGTAGTCGGTGATATTGACAGCGATGGCATAGTCGAAATTGTTACAGGACGATGGCTTGGTGATGAAGGTAACACCTTTGTTAAGGGTATTACAATTTATCGAGGCAATAATCTTTCAGAGATAAGTTTTATTAACCTTCAAAATTATGGTAACGTGGGCATTCGGGCTAACTCTCCCGGTTGTTTTGCCATAGCACGATATCCTATTGATAATCAAGGACATTACGAGGGCGCTCTTTTTGTTCATTGTTCTGATAATAAAATAAGAGCTTTTAGTAAAAATGGGCAATTGTTACGCACTACTAATGTTAACACAGGTGGACCGGGTACTATATCTATCGCAGATTTTAATAATGACGGCTATCCGGAGATATATACAGGAAATAAGATATACGATGCGGCTACTCTTACTTTGCTTTGCAGCGCACCCGCCGGTTCTATGTCAGGTCTTACATATCGTGGTGAAATTCAGGTTAATATGTCGTTTGCCGCTAACGTTTTTGGAGATAAACGTCTTGAACTTATCTGCGCAAATTCTATCTTTGATGTTAATATTGTCAGTCGCACAAACCCGGCTTTAAATAGTATAACTTTGAACAAAACAGTGACTAAACCGAGCGGTGTACCTTCAGGTGCTCAAGGTTCAGTGTCGGTTGCAGACTTCGACAGAGACGGACTTCTTGACGTTATGGTGTTGTATGACCCTACAGGATGGGGAGGCGGTAATGCAAATACATATATGTATGCTTATAATCCTGTAAATGAGAATATTTTGTTTTATCAGCACATGAGTGTTACAGAAACGAGCTACCCGTTGATTGGCGATATAGATGGCGATACAAATCTCGAAATTGTTATTTTGAGCGGTGTAAGTAATGACCCTGATAAATTGAGAGCGTATAAGTATGTCCCGGGTGCAACAAGTCTTACTCAAATGTGGGCTATTAATCATACTGATGCCAGCTCCATGACTTCTATGACATTATTCGATTTTAATCAAGATGGCTCAATGGAAATTGTCTATCGTGATGAAACACAATTACGTATTATCAATGGTAGCACAAATCCTCCGGCGAACTTGTATACTTATGCCATGTATTCCGGCACTCACAGCGAATATCCTATAGTTGCCGATGTTAACCTTGACGGCTCTGCAGATATTATTGTAACAGGAAGTATGTCAAATCCCGGTTGGAACAAGATAGGTTATGGTAAACTTCACGTCATCTCTCGTTCTAATGAGTGGGCACCAACACGTAATGTGTGGAATCAGTATATGTATAATGTGGTCAACGTTAATAATGACCTTACTATCCCTCGCTATCAGTTTAGTCCTGCCTACGCTTTTGTAGACCCCGAAAATCCTGCCATCATACGTTATCCGTATAATAACTTCCTACAACAGGCAACAACATTGGATTTTAATGGATCACCTTTTACTCCTGTTCCGGATTTGGAAGTCATCTTAGATGATTATCTCATGGAGCCTCGCTGCGATACGGTTAAGTGTACTTTTACCATCTTTAATCATGGCGACAACACTTTAAATTCGCCGTTTTCTATCACTGCTTACAATGGTGTTTATCGCGGAGATGTTATCTATACTCAGGCTTTTGAGAGAACAGTGGAAATAGATGATACTGTGGAAATTACAATGTCTATTCCGGCGGCTGCCATTATCGTAAACCTTCCTATCGAAAATTATGTCTTCGCTTTTAATGATGGAGGTACCGGCATAGCTCAAAATGGAGAGCAACAGCAAGAGTGCGACACGCTTAATAATATGATGACTTTGCCATACGAAGAACTACAGTGTTTGAAAGCTGTCGATGATTATTATTCTACTTATATAGAAAATCAAATATCTTTTGTCCCGACATCTAATGATACGCTGAATCCTACTTGCGAAAATCCTATTGTGGAAATTCTTGATAATCCTTTGCACGGGACAGCGCAAGTGGCTAATGACACTGTCGTTAAGTATATTCCTGCGGATAATTTTTATGGCGAAGATAGCTTGAGTTATATT
>JALNXP010000199.1 GCA_023230285.1 Bacteroidales bacterium
TATGATACCTTTTAAAAAGAAATTTATCAGCCACACCATCGAAGATAATCCGAAAGTACTCGACCTCGCAGCTCAAGCCGGAGCTTGGTACGTTTATCAGGCTGTCTATGATACCTCAGATTATATCAAAGAAAGAGTGAAAAGATACCACGACTATGGCATCGGTGTCGAAGGAACTATCCTTTTTGGTCTTGATAATCAGACAGAAGACGACATACTTCGCCTTATTGACTTCTTGCTCAAAATCGACTTAGACCTCGCCGAGTTTACTATCCTCGCTCCATTCCCGCATACTAAAGCTTATGACGATTTGATGCGCCAAGGCAGAATTTTCGACCACGACTGGAACCATTATAACGCCGGTCAAGTGGTGTATCAGCCTAAACATATATCACCCGAAAGATTACAGGAACTTTATGAATACGCTTGGAAAGCATTCTATCAAGATGAATCTCAGGAAGAAAAAATGTTTAAATTGTTTACTAAAGTGATGCTTAGAGAAATGAATGACGGCACTTTCCGCCCAAGAAACCGCGCCCTCGCCAATAAAAGTTTTGGAAAAGATGTAGTTAGAAATATTAATAAAGCTTGATGAAATGAAAGTCGATGATAAGTATTTTGATGAAATTTTTGACTTCGCCGGTCAATGGGATATGCCCTCTAAATGCGGTCTGAAAATATTGAACTCCGGCGAAAAAGTAATTGTTGTCGTTACTGAACTGTATCAGGATAATCCGGGTACTTCCGTCACTTACGCCGGCGGCTCCCTGATTAAACAAATCTGTGATGCTAAAAACTTAAGTATTAATAATATAGTTTATTTGGAATGTAACCCAAATACTAATTCCAAACTGTCTTTCTATGATGAAGAAATATTTAAAGTTGATTATGAATTAGAAAACGGTCTTCCTGTCAACCTTAAATATAAACAACTCTCTCAGGAAGAAGTTAAAACTTTGTTATCTTAATGATATGCGTAGAATCTTCCTTACTTTATTGCTGATAGCGGTTTGCTTGTCGTCTTTGGGACAAACGGCAAAAGTATCACTTTGGAAAGAAGTAGAAGGCATGAAATGTCAGCATGCTAAGCTGTATGTATATCAGGCTCCGGACAGCCTTAATACAAAAGCGAGCGTGATAGTCTGTCCGGGCGGAAGTTATAACCATCTGCTGGGAATCAAAGTTGAGGGATCTCAAACAGCCGAATGGCTTAATTCGCAGGGTATCACTGCTTTTGTCCTTCAATACAGAGTCGGCTCTAAAGGACATCATCATCCTGATATGATTCAAGATGCACAAAGAGCTTTGCAGTATGTGAAAGAAAATGCTAAAAATTATAATGTTGACCCCGAAAAAGTCGGAATGATAGGCTTCTCCGCCGGCGGGCATCTTGTAATTATGGCGGGAGCATTTCATGCACGGAATTTTATAGCAGAAGTATGCCCACAACAAACTGTAAATCTTAAACCGGCATTCATCGCCCCGATTTATCCGGTCGTCTCAATGCAGGACAGTATCGCCCATAAACGCTCTCGCAAAAATCTCTTTACAAAAAAATATACTAAAGCTCAACAAGATGAACTATCAATGGAAATGCAAATCCCTGAAGATATGCCGCCTACGTTCTTGGTAACAGCTAAAGACGACCCTGTCGTTATGTACCAAAACAGTATTCAACTTGATAAAGCTCTGACAAAACAAAATGTTCCGCACCGTTTTTTGCTTTATGACAATGGTGGACACGGATATGGACTTAACGAAAATATTGCACCGGAAGCAGCAAAATGGAAATATGAATTTATACAATGGCTTAAAGAATTATCTATAATTAACTGAAAATCATGAATTTTAAACCCGAAATAGAATATCAGCCGAGAGATATTATTAAAAAGTTTCAAGAAAATGAACTCCAAAAAATGTTGGCGTATGTGAATGAAAAATCGACTTTCTATAAACAGATGTTTATGAGCGAAAAAATCGACCCGCTAAAAATAAAAACACTCGAAGATTTGTCGTATATACCTGTTACACTTAAGGAAGACTTGCAACTGCATAACGAAGATTTTTTCTGTGTCGAGAAATCAAAAATAGTAGATTATATCACTACTTCGGGAACACTGAGCGACCCAACCACTTTCGCCATGACAGATAAAGATTTAGACAGACTTGCTTATAACGAAGCTATCTCGTTTACCTGTGCCGGCGGCTATCAAGGTGAAATATATCAACTTATGACTACCATCGACAAGCGTTTTATGGCGGGACTTGCTTATTTTCTCGGTATCAGAATGATGGGCGGCAGTGTAATCCGTGTCGGCAACGGCATCCCCGAACTGCAATGGGATACCATAAAACGTATTCAACCGCAAGCTATAATCTGCGTGCCGTCTTTTATCCTGCGTATCATCAAATATGCCGAAGAACATGGCATAGACTATAAAAATTCTTCTATCAAAAAAGCTGTCTGCATAGGCGAAAACCTTCGCGAAGACGACTTCTCTCTTAACCTTCTCGGTAAAAAAATCAAAGAGAAGTGGAATATCGACCTTTATTCGACTTACGCCTCAACGGAGATGAGTACCACTTTCTGCGAATGTGAAGCCGGTCACGGCGGACATCATCACCCTGAACTTATTATTTGTGAATTACTTGATGATGACAATAATCCTGTTCCGGAAGGCGAAGCCGGCGAGCTTACTGTAACTACTCTCGGCGTTGAAGGTATGCCGCTGCTACGCTTCAAAACCGGCGACATAGCCCGCTTCCATTACGAACCTTGCTCCTGCGGAAGAACTACTATGCGCATAAGCCCGATCATCGGACGCAAAAACCAGATGATTAAATTTAAAGGAACTACTCTATACCCCGCAAGCATCTTCGACGTCCTCGATAATGTCGACTATGTCGAAAATTATATTGTCGAAGTCTCATCTAATGATATAGGTACCGATGAAGTTACTGTAATTGTCGGAAGTGTCGCAAATGAAAAAGAAGAACTTATTAAAGATTTGAAAGATAGATTTAGAGCAAGACTGCGTGTCGCACCCGATATCGTGTTTGACGACATCGATAAAATTAGAAAAATCCAATACCCCGAAAGTAAAAGAAAACCTGTCAAATTCATCGATAAAAGATAATTATTATGTCTCAACAAAAATTTGAAAATATACGTCCATATAATGACGATGAAGTGCCTGCCGCTGTCGCCCGCGTTGTTGAAAGTTCGTATTTTGATGAAATAGTGAAATATGTATTTCCTGACGTGCCACCGCAAAAATGTAAAGAAATGTTCTCGACAATAAAAACTGTACGCGACTTTCAAGAGAACATAATGCACAAAGCTATTAACGGCATTATCTCTAAAACATCTGAAAAACTTACATTTTCCGGATTTGACAAGCTGAATAATGATCATAGATATATGTTTCTGAGTAATCATAGAGATATACTTCTTGATGCCGCTATTTTGCAAGTGTTATTGTTTGATAATGAAATCGAGACTTCTGAAATTACTTTCGGCAGCAATCTGATGAAGGGTCAGACTGTTATTGACATTGGTAAACTGAATAAAATGTTCCGTATCGAGCGCGGCGGAAACATTAAAGATTTCTATAGAAATTCGGTCGAGGTGTCATCTTATATGCGTTATGCCATTACAGAGAAGCACCAGTCTACGTGGATAGCACAACGCAACGGCAGAACAAAAGACGGCGATGATAAAACGGAACTTGGCGTGCTTAAAATGTTCTCGCTCAGCAGCGACAAGCCATTTGCAGATAATTTAAACGAGCTGAATATTACGCCTATAGCCGTATCTTATGAATATGAGCCTTGCGTTTTTTTGAAAACGCAGGAACTCTTTGTCTCTAAGTATCAGAAATATGTTAAAAGTGAAAGGGAAGACCTTAACAGTATCTTACATGGCATAATGCAACCGAAAGGGCAAATACATCTTGCAGTTACCAACACTATTACCGAAGACGAACTCAAAGAATGCGATACCTATCTCAAGAATGAAAAATTTCATCATCTTGGACAAATAATAGATAAGAGAATTTATGATAATTACACTCTCTGGAAAACGAATTATATCGCTTACGACATGTTAACTGCCGGCGAGAAATTTAAAAACTATTACTCTCCGGATGAAAAGACGGCATTTGTCGCTTATATGGAGAATGGCTTAAAACGTCTGATTGGTGATTATGATGAGCTGTGCGAAATATTTCTTGGCATCTATGCTAATCCGGTGAAGAACGTGAAAGAGAAAAAATAACTAATTACATAAATGTCTGTATCACAAGCCATAATGATACGGCAATCATAAATATTGCAATCACCTTTTTGTATTTTTTCTTGTCTGCGACACGTATAAATCTGTTAGCTAAGAAGTTGCCTGCTATCATCGCCAATCCGATATAGAAGCCGTTAAGGAAAACATTTAAGTTCATCAGAGCCAACTTGTTATAGACGATGATTTTCACTATGTGCATGGCAGCTGCGGCGGTGGCTTCTGTTGCTATATAAGCCACAGGTGTAAGTTCGAGTGTCATGAATACTGCGCTGCTCAAAGGTCCGGAGATGCCCAACAGTCCGTTGATGACGCCGGTTATCCCGCCGCCAATCAGAACAGTGCCTTTGCCTTGCGGAAGTTTTATTTTTCCTGTGAGCTTGATAATGGCGAAGATGATAAGTGCAACTCCTAATATGCGTGTCATCGGTATTTTCGGAGCTATGGCAAATCCTGCAGCACCAAGAGCTGTAAGCGGAGCCGCCGTCAGTAAAAACCAGCCCGCTTTCTTCCACTGTATCTCCTTCCAACCAAAAACCATT
>JALNXP010000200.1 GCA_023230285.1 Bacteroidales bacterium
TCCAACGAGTTAAGAAATGCCTGACAGGTTCCGACTATGTCGTCTTGTTCCTGCCTTGTCACACCTTGATAATAGTACGCCCTTGCACGCTGAAATTGCAAATCTTTATTTGCCCGCATAACGGTGCCAAGGCTGTCGTAGTAGTTTACGATTTTGTTAATAGTGAAAGTGTCCGGTTGCTGATAGTCGTTTTTAAACAGTGCCTCTGATAACAACAGGCGGTATTTCATATACACCGGATAAGGTACAGTCGCATCTTCGGCGGTTAATGTGTCGTACATCTTCAGCAAGATTTTATAATACAACTTATCATTTATCCAAGCTTTTCATTTTTATTGAAGCATTGGAACTGATATTGACATTTGCTCCTTCTTCTATAATCAGCTGTCCATTGATTTCCAATGTTGCACAATCTTCAACATCTAATGTACAGCCGGATTTTATTGTTAAATCGGCATCTTCTTCAATAACATATACTGCCCCTGTTTGCAGCATCATTGTGCTGTTTTCCTTAAAAATTACATGAGAATTTGTACACTGATTAAAAATGGAGTTTTCTTCACAAATTAAGATTGTTGATGGAGAAAAAAATCCGTTATCAGTATTTCTATACGGCTCCGCAACAGTTTTATTCTGCGCAAATTCTATGATTTTACCTTCTGTAAGATGTACAGTCTCTTTATTTACTATTTTTCCCGTCCACCGACAATTTTCTGTTACTTCATAGTCGTCCCATCTTATTTTTACTGTTATTGTGCCATTTTGTGATGGTGTCATTTCTATGCTTAATCCTGTAAGATAAGTACTCTGATTGTTTTTAGAAATACCATTTGTAAAATTAGAGCTTCCATCTCTACAAATATAATTATAATATGTTTTTGCATTGCAGGTACTCGGATTTGTTCCCATATTAATTTTTCTGTGAGTAGAAAAAGCATCTCGATTATCTCCAAGAAAAGGCAAACTATCAACATTTTGTTCGTTTATAATTTTACGCCACATTGCCTTTTCATGTGATAGCATTATTATATTGTCATTTGGAAATTGGTTAGAAAAGAAGATTTTTTCTTGGTCGTGGTTTCCACAAAAAGAATTTTCTGCATCTCTTACAAAAATATAATCATGATTTTCCCAATTTATACATTCTAAATTATAATTCGGAACACTTTCGTAATGAAAATCATAATATCCTTCAGCCGGAATTATTTTCAGATTATCACGCTCATTTGCATACCAAACATAATTATTTGAACCGCTTAAAATGTCTCGTCCTATCTGATAATATGCATATATCCCGGCTATTCCCGCAGGACGACACGATGAATTATCGGAATATTTATAATAATCTAATTTATTATTACTGCCTACTTGATGATTTTCTAACCAAATATACTGATTTGCTGATTCCTCGCTATCCTTATACGGTAACTTTATCCTTATTGCATCTCCATACGTAACAAAATCCCTAAGAATAAATGTAATATTACCTTCATCTTTTGTGATGTCTGCGTTTATTGTTTGTGTATTAGTGGTATCTCTCGCTCCGATATAATAATCTGAATTGGAATATTTCCAGTGCATACGCCATCGTTCATAACCATTACAACTAAGCAGTCCCGTATTTCCACCACCCATTAAACCATGTCCTCCCTGCAAACCGAAAAACGGCATTCTCTCCACACTGCTTCTGTGATTCCCTCCTGATGTATGAAAAGAATTACCACCAAACAAATAATGTGAAATCTCGTGGCGAAGTAACATATATGACAAACTTCCACAAGTAGTACCACTGTCTAAATTATAATAAGTACCTCCAATCTTTATAGGTTTACTATTAACAATATAGCCTTCTCCTCCTGTCGTTAAAGGTGTGTTCTTAAGGTTCCGAATAATTGCATTTGTGTAAAATATTTTACCTTCATTTTTATAATCATAATCAAAAATACTGTTATGCCCATATATTGTCACAAGACCGTTAATGTTTATCAAATCTATTGCTGCTTTTACAATATTTCCATGTGTTAAATGTCCATAAGTATCTGTAATTCTGCTTTGTAAGACGTTTACCACTGTAAAATCTCCTGTAATTTGCAGAGAATCAAACGAAGATTCGCCAAACGATTGTGTAATAATACCGTTTAAATCAGTTGACACATATACAGTATCAAAATAATCTAACAATATAGTCGGAATAGCTTCATTATTAACACCTTCATTATAAGCTTGTGCCCATTGTGAATTACCCTGTACAATATAATTTGCGCTATCATCAAATATTATGTTTATAAAAATATTTAATGTTCTGAACTTAGAATTTGGGGCTAAACTATAACCATCCCAACTATTGCTTTGAGAAAATAAATTTATAACAAGTGTTAACGATAATAATAGTAAAAATTGTTTTTTCATTCTATGTTGTCTCCTTTCCGAGCAAACGTATTACTCCCCACAGCACTAAAATGCAGGCAGGATATAATAGCCACATAGTAACTCCCAGTCCGGACAGCAGCGTGCCAAATAGCAAAGAGACAACGCCAACAGTAATAGCATAAGGCATTTGCGTTCTAACATGTTCTATGTGATTGCAAGAACTTGCCAATGAGCTTAATATTGTGGTGTCGCTAATTGGAGAGCAGTGGTCGCCAAATACAGCACCGGCTAAAACCGAAGCCGTGACATTATAAAATATCTGTAACGCCTCTGGTTCCGGCGCTCCGGCTGCTGTAGTTATCATCCAGCTTCCGGGTAAAACTAACGGATACAATATCGCCATTGTACCCCATGAGGTTCCTGTGGAAAATGCTATGATAAAGCCAAAGATAAACGACAACGCCGGCATCAGCGAATAATGCAAGTTGGCGCGCTCTAATATGTCGGAAAAAAACTCTGCCGTATATAAATATTGTGTCAACTGTGCCATCGACCATGCCAATACCAATATCATCAATGCAGGCAGCATCGTCTTAAAACCCTCCGCCAAGTTCTCCATACACTGCTTTAACGACAGCAATTTTGCGCTGACACTCATCAACACAGCAACAATCACAGCTATCAGCGATGCCCATAACAACGACTTGTAACTATCTGCTGCTCCGATAATTAGCGAAATATTTTGCATTAAGGATAAATCTTGATTCCAACCTACTACAGACTTCCCTGTCGAATACAAGCCAATCACCACACCAATAATCATAACGACAATTGGAAGCACTGCAAAAACCCATTGCATTTTTTTACTTTTATCAGCATCTAATATTTCCTTTTCACTTTCAGCTGTTTGATTTTTCGCTTTAAGCTCTGCTTTATACATCGGTCCGAAATCTCTTTTACTTAATATAAGTATAAAGATAAAAATCAGTGTCATAATAGGATAAAAAGAATATTTTAATGAGCTGAAGAACACCTGATACGGCGACATATTCAAGCCTATCACATCTAAGCCGTTTTGTATATAACTAAGTTCAACGCCTATCCACGTAGTGATAAAAGCGAGAGCGGCGACCGGTGCCGCTGTAGAATCCACCAAATAGCTAAGTTTTTCCCGCGAAATTTTAAGTTTGTCTGTAATCGGTCGCATCGTATTACCTATCACTAAGGTATTGGCATAGTCATCAAAGAAGATTAAAACTCCTAACAGCCACGTTATCAGCTGTCCCGACCGCGCCGTCTTCGCTTTACGCGACAATACCGCAACAAGCCCCGACATTCCTCCATTGGCACTGATAATCTTCACCAACCCGCCTATCAACAACGAAAACACTATGATAGAAATATGCCCCATGTCGTATAAACTATTGGGTATCAACGTGTCAACAATGCGCAAGATACCATGGAAGATGGCAACAAAAAAGTTGTCGCCGGCATAAAAACTGATGATTAAAGTTCCGGAAAGTAAACCTAAAAACAAAGATGTAAAGACCTCTTTCAATATGAATGCCAGAATAATTGCAAGTAGAGAAGGAATGATAGACATCCACAAAGGAATCGGTCTTACATCTTGTTGTTCTATTATCCGATTATCAATACTTATAACCAAACTTTCATTTTTCTTAAAGACATGTTTACAAGTAACTGTTTGATAATCAATTATTTCCAAATCAACGGCAGCACCATTGACTGTTATTTTTGCGTTATCGAAATAGTAAGCAGAATCACTTATTATTTTTATTGGCAAAGCAACATCTGTTACTATTATCTCCGGTAAAACACATTCAAAATTTTGGGAAAAACCATTTAAGCTCAATAAAAAAAATATTGCTATATAAATAATTTTTCTCATAAGCTATAACTATTCGCTTATCATTTTTGTAGCCACATCAATATAAAGAAATACATCTTTAGGATGAGCGCCAACTTTAACATCATCACGTTTATTTCCCAACCGCACTATCACCATATTTAACTCCGGAATTGTGATGATATATTGTCCGTATATGCCTCTCGCATATTTAATATTATAATATTTATATTTCAGCAGCCACCATTGATAGCCGTAATAATCAACCTTATAAGAATCCTCATCGACTAAGTAGTCGGCGGCAGTAAACGCCTTTTCCAAATACTCTTTTGAAACCACTTGTTTGCCGTCCCATTTTCCGTTTTGCAGAGCCAACTGTCCGATGCGGGCGAGGTCGCGGGCATTAGAATAGAAGCAACAATAAGACTTCTCCATACCGTCTTTATGGTCTAAACTCCACTTCGCATCATATTGCGCACCAATAGGAGTCCACAAATATTTAGAAGCAAACTCACTGATAGTCATATTAGTAGCATTCTTGAGAATAAGTCCGAGCAAAGCAGTAGTTCCACT
>JALNXP010000201.1 GCA_023230285.1 Bacteroidales bacterium
TTCGTCGCAAGAAACATTTTTTCTAAAATGGAGATAATTTTCCAAAATATCGGCATCTGTATACCATTGTCCATGGAAATTTTGAGTTGCGAACCAATTGGTATTGAATATTTTTTCCGGCGGCGGGCATGAGATTGCTTTTAGCAGTTGACATTCAAATTCATAATTTGTAAGGCGGAAAGATGCGCCGCTGCTTATGTTATAGAATCTGTTCCAAAATTCATCAGGAACAAAATCTTCGCATACGTTTGCAAGCAGTTGTCCGGAATCTTCCGCTGTCGTCCATTCGAGAACACCATTTATCGGTACGTGAAAGGTGATTGCGTTGATACCTTTTTTTATTAACTCGGGATATAAGATGCCGGATTGTCGCAAGCTCACCCATTTTTTTATTCCTGAATCAACTATTGCTTGTTCTGCTAAAATTTTGGAAACTGCATAGTTGTCGTATAAAGCAGGCTTTTGCAAATCACCTGTTCGTCCCCATTGGTTTGGCGGCAATTTGCTGCCTGTTTGGGCAACAGAGCCGATATAGACGACTTTTATATCCTCAGCATTAGGTTGAGACAAAACTGCTTTAGCAACATTTTGAGCAGAAGTTATATTTACGTACAGTGTTTTTTCAGGATATTTATCTGCCTTAGGTGAGACCATTCCACCGACATGTAAAACGTAGTCAGCACCTTGTGTGGCTTTTAGAACATCTTGATATTTAGTAAGATCGCCCCAGACAATATTTATTTTGTCGTTATATTGTTTGAGTTTTTTTTTGTTCGTTTTACTTGGTCGAGCTAAAATGGTTAGATTAAATTTGTCGTTACGTTTAACGATTTCTTTTAAACCGGCGAAGCCCATTGTGCCTGTAGCTCCTGTCAAAAAAATATTTTTTTTCATCAACTATCTGATATATTCTATTTTATTAGGGTCGCGTGGTTTTGCTTCCGGACTTTGCGCTTTATAGCCGGCAGCTATGCCAATTGACAGTTTATAGTTTTCGGGAAGATTTAATTTAGCACGAAAATCGGCACCTTCCGGTGCTTCAAGAAAGTCTATGACACAGCCTATAGTGCAAGTGCCAATATTCATTGATTCGGCTGCAAGTTCCATGTTCAGTGCAAGCATTCCGCAGTCGTTAAGGCTGAATTTGTTGGTTGTGTCGTATCCAAGCAGTATAAAAGTCGGCGCATTATAATAAAAACTGTTGTCAGGGTTACCAAATCTTTCTGCCATTTCGGGGTTTTTAGCAATGGTAAAAGCGGCAAAGCCGGCATTTATCTCTTTCAGAAATTCTTGATTTTGAATAACTCTGATTGCCCACGGCTGTTTGTTCATCGCACTCGGAGCGTTGATGCCGCAATTGAGAATGATGTCTAATTCGGACTGCTTTATTTGTTCCGGCTGATATTGCCGAATACTTCTCCTGCTTAATATTGTTTCAACTGTCATATTGTTTTCCTCCATTAAAGTTTTTTCTTTGTTACCTTGACATCCTGTCGTTAATATTACGGCTATAATCGTAATAATAAATAATGGTCTCATCGGCTTTGGTATTTGTTAATAAATTGATAATAAGATATGATTAAGTTTAAAATTAATTTGTAGCAAATATGGATTGATGTTTTTAATCTATTTTGCAAATGTAATTATTTTTTGCCGATTATTATTGTTACATAATTTTATTTCCAAAACAGCGAAGTAATGTCGACCGCGACATTATTACAATTTTTATATAATCTTTGGTTTGTGTTTTGAGACTTCAAGCTACCTTTTTCGGGTATATATTCTCCCAATTTCACATATTGAAACAGGTTAAAATGAGGTGGAAGCTGATTTCTTCCGGAATACCACGCCACTTTAATAGAAGAATGTTGGTGAACATAATCTGCTAAAGTTTCAAGTTCGTTTACGTTAGTGTCTCCTCCCATAAAGCAGCAGCAGGTGATAGTTTTGTTGTATTTATTAAGCAACTCATGCAGCATTTCACAAGAAAGTTCCACACCGATATTTTCTCTAAGATGAGGGCTATGACAGCCGACACAGCGATTTGGACAGTTTGTTATGTTAATGGCAAGTGTTACTTCGTCAGGGATTTCCTGAAAGACAATGTCATAGTTATAATATTTAATCATTAGTTTTTATATAAAAACGATGTTTAGCTTCTTCTTGTCGTGCGGCAGAAAAACTGCTGACACGTTTCATGTAGCCGATAACTCTTGTCAAATAATCCACATTTTTGCTATGACATTTAGGACATTCTTTCAGATAACGTTTGTCGATATTACCGCAGTCGTTGCAAATTGTATTAGGAATGTTGAAAGTAAAATAGTTACACCCTTCAATTACAGCTGTGCGCAGCAATTGACGATATTGTTTTTGAGAGAGGTGTTCCTCTAAATTCAGATGAAGAGCAGAGCCGCCGGTAAGATGCGAAATATATTTTCTACCATGCAATTTAAACTTATCTATTGCGTTAAGTGTTTCATCTTCAACGATATAAAAATAGCTGTTATAGCAATCTCTCGGAACTTTATAACCATCTTCTTTATCCCATTTAGCATGTTTTACGCCAACATTTTCTGCCGGTATCATTTCACAATTGAAAAGTAAATCTTTGGTTCTATATTTTTTGTTATAATGTTCGATAAGTCCTAAAATTTCTTCAACAAAATGTTGATACTTTTCATTGTCATTAATTTCGATGCCCATAAACTCGGCGGCTTCGACTAAGCCGTTAATGCCAATAGTTAGGTATTGTCTTGACATTGCGATATATCCGGCATCAAAGAGAGGGAGCATACCTTTCGACTGCAAATATTTCAAATTTTCATTATAAGCGATTTGCACCTTATGCACTAAATCTATTACTTCTTTAAGAAATTGCAGATGAGGCAGGTTGTTTCGGCATTCATATTGCAGACATCTATTTAAGTTGATGGTTAATACGCTTTTAGAGCCGGTAGAGACACCGCCGGCACCGAGGGTATAACTAAAACCGTTATCTTGAATTTCGTTTCTCAATCTGCAGCAACTGCTTAAAGAATCTGCGTTGTCGCTGACATAAGTAAAAAACGAGTGACCCGCAGCATACATTTCTGCTGTAAAATCGGCATATTCGCCATCAAGCAAGTCATCATCTTTAGATAAAAGAGCCATGGTTTCTACAGGAAAAGTCAGAACAGTTTTAGTTCTTTCTTTGTTAAACCATTTCATAAAGCGTTTTTGCAGCCAACTTACTGATGACCAAGTTGGTTGACTGCCATCAGGGAAGTGAAAATTGCCGAAAAGACTTTCAAAATAATATTTGTCATAATAAGAGATGTTCCAAAATACCGATTGGAAATTCCGTGCGCCGGTAGGTTGATTTATAGAGTAGACGACTTGTTCAAAATAGTCGGTAAGTGTTTTGTCGATAGTACGTTTTTTCTTTGATAAGTCCACTATTTCATCGGCTCGTGTATAGTAATCTTCGCCATATTCTTTACGGACGAAATAATCCATATACATTAGAAATTCCGGTGTGGCGCAGGCACCGCTCAGCATGCTGGAAACTATAAAGACCATATTTACGAAGCCGCCGCAAAACGACTTAAGGTTAGTAGGTTGAGACGCATTTCCGCCAACGCTTTGAGTCCCATTTAGCAGCCACGGATACATAGTAATGCTGGCACAGTAATTAGCCATACTTGTTTCATCATTTTTATATATAAAATGATTTTGTAAGAGATAAATGTACTTATCGGAGACTTCTTTGCCGTAGAGTTCTTTAATGCGGTCACAAAGCATTCGGCGGTTTAAACGTATGAAATTAGACTTAGGAAGTTCGCCTATTAAAGTTGCTATGTTTTTTTTCTCTACATTAGCATTTGCGTCATATTTACTTCCGGAAGCAGCATTTGGAGCATTACAATAGTTGATAAGAAAATCAACTTTTTCTTTAACTTCACGATCTTCAAAATGCTTCTGCCGATATAAAATGTACGACTTGGCTGTTTCATAATAACGCTCTGCCATCAAAGCTCTTTCCACCTGATTCTGAATTTCTTCAACAGATATGCCATCATGTATGCTTAATCTGCTTAGTATGTTAGTCATGCCTTCTTGTGAGATAAAACTGTCTACAGATAGAAATGCTTTAGCTATTGCATTTTTAATTTTTTCAATGGAAAAAGGCTCTCGTTTTCCGTTTCTTTTGATTATGTAAATGTCGTCTATCATGGTTTATTATACTATATTTTTTTAATGATTCTTTCAAATCATTTACGCGTGCCATACACATAACTAATTGAATATCAGCTAATTATATTTTGCTTGCGGGTTATAGATATAGAATTATCATCTTCTATGCTTTTCATCCCGAAAGCAGCGAAATAGAATTTAGGCAGGTCTTCTGGCTTGTTCAACTTTCAATGTCTTCCCAATAAAATATCAGTGACTTAATATCGAAAGTTGTTTAATGAACTTTACAGCTACGGGTATAGCTCCTGATTTTCACAGGATTCCCTTTTGATTTAAAAAACCTAAATCCGAAGTCAAAGGTACATCTTTTAAAAAAGTTGTTATTTGTTTTTTGCAAAACTTAATAACATGTTTTCAACGAATTGTTATTTTACGACAATTTTTTTGCTGATTTGCTCTCCTTTATTGGTTGTAAGCATGATAAAATAAATACCTGTCTGCAAATCTCTAACATTTATTTGTGTATTATCACCATTTATAACTTGTTGTTTTACAAGCTGTCCGGTAAAATTAAAAATCGAAGTGCTTAATATTTCATTATCACTTTT
>JALNXP010000202.1 GCA_023230285.1 Bacteroidales bacterium
ATTTAGTATATTTGCCGAGAGTAAACGTCTTTTTCGCCTCCAAGTCAAGTCGGTGATACTGAGGAAGTTTACCGGCATTAAGGTCTTCATCATATATGATGCCGAGTTCACCGTTCATGATAGTATAGTCATCGAACATATCGTTAAACACAAGTTGTTCGTAGTATCCGGAGGTAAGGGTAAACGGGAAGCCGCTGCCGTAGTTCCATCTCACACTGAAATTCCAGTCGCGTTTAGAGCCTGTTGTATAAGTAACTAAGATGTTCACATTATGGCGTCTGTCGAAGTTGGTAGGGTATGTTTGTTCTCCGTCATAGCGGTTTACAAATCCGAGTGAGTAAACAGCCCACACATAGAATTGTTTATAATCATATTTTGCTGAAATGTCAAAGCCTTTGGCACTTCCTGTTTCTATGATAAAATCTTGACGAAGTCCTTCCGGCTGGTCAGCGTTTTCTTCGGTATTATCATAAACTTTGTTTCTATTTATATTTATCAGCTGCGAAAAATTCTTCCAATACACTTCGGCATTGAGTGTCAGGTGGTTAATAGGGTCATATTCTACGCCGGCTACTAAATGCTGACTTTTCTGGAGCATACTGGTGATGCGTTTTTCTTCAAAATACTTAGGCAGGGTACTTGGGCTTGCCACGAAGCCGTAGAACAGGTTGACCACATCTCTGTCAGAGGTAGCACTAAGGAGATTTTGCGAATACAGTCCTCCGGCAAATTTCAATCTCCAGTCATCGGAGAGGTTATATTTTATTGCCAAGCGTGGTTCGGGAGATATTTCGGCTATAGAGGCGTAGTAATTAAGTCTGAAGCCGGGTTCTATCACCCACTTGCCCGGAGTAAGACGAGCTTCCAAAAATGCGCCTACCTCAGTAGAAGCATCTTCTTGATTAATAGTATAGCTGTTGTTTTGGAATGTATATCTTGTATCCTGACCAATCACCTCGATGCCGTATTTTAGCAGGTTGCTGCCAAGGTAATATGTCATGGCAATGTTGATATTGAAGCCGCCGGCACTGCTTGAGCGTGGAGTGTCCTCGCCGCTTTGCATGCCACTGATATAATTTGAATAAGCGATAGTACCTTCAAGCAGAGAAGGTGTATTTCCCGGAATGATGACAAAATTCAATCCGCCGCCGTAAGAATACCAATCATAGCTTGCAACACCTTTGTAATTATCAACAGCATCATTAAAGTCGAAGCCGAAGAAGTTGATAGTGCTGCCGTTATCGGTTTCCATGGAGAGTTTGCCATAGAAGTCCATAAAAGAGAAAGGCAGCCCGTATTCATCTGTACAGGCGTAAGAATAGAGTAGAGGAGCTGTTTTATTAAGGTAAGAATTTTTAGCAGACAGCACATAAGATATAGCCATTGGTTTTTCTTTAGTAGCTTTTTTCAGAGGACCTTCCACCATAAGTTTAGCGCCGAAAGAGCTGAGTTCTGCTTTGCCGGAGGTTCTCATTTTGTTGCCGTTGCGGGTTCTGATGTCCATGATAGAAGAAACTCTGCCGCCGTATGAAGCTCCAAAGCCGCCGGAATATACGTCAATACTTCTTAGTATGTCGGTGTCGAAAACGGAGAATAAGCCGATAGAGTGGAATGGATTATAGATGACCATGCCGTCTAAGAATACTTTGTTTTGTACCGGTGAGCCGCCTCTGATGTATAACTGCCCGCCTTGGTCGCCGGTAAATATGACACCGGGCAGTATTTGCAGATATTGAGCCAAATCTGCCTGCCCGCCTATAGATGGCAGCTTCTCGATTTGCTTCGGAGTGAAATTGACAACAGCGGTTTTTACCTCTGCCTGTGCAGTCTGCTTCTCTGCCGTAATATTCACGGCATCAAGCTGATAAGCCATCTCGGTAACATATAACTTGACCGTCCTAAACTCACCGGCTTTCAAACTAATATCGGTGCTGAGACTGTCGTAGCCGATAGCTGTCACCAACAAAGTATAGTCGCCGGCAGGAATATTGGAAATATTGAAATAACCGTTTACATCGGTAGCAGCACCCATGGTGGATTTAGCAAAATAAACATTGGTAAACATCACCGGCTCGCCTGTCCCTTTGTCATAAACAAAGCCTCTGACGGTAGCTGTTTGTCCATAAAGAATATATGAACAGATGAAAAGAACAATAAAAAGTATGAATTTTCGCATCGATTGAATTATATGATAATACAAATGCAAAGGTAATATTTAATTTAGATTGAAAATAAAAAAGATATTAAAAAATTATGGTAGATTCATGATTGATGCTTTCTTGTTGATATGTTCATTTTGTGTTAACAACAAAAAGTTAAAAAAAAAGTTAATAAGTCTTGTGATTTTTTTTAAATCAATTATCTTTGCGCATGTCGTGATATGGTGTTTTTTATGGAGACATGTTATTTATAATCAATTACTTATGTCGTATTCGTGTAAAAAAAACACACACAAATTAGCGTTTTTGTTAGACATATTTCTATGAAAATAAACAAATAAATGAATAAATATTGATTGTTATGAATAAATTTACAGTTAAAAGCATGGTGTTAATCATGCAATTTTTAGTTTTTGCCACATTATTTGTGCCTAAGGCATCAGGGCAAGTAACGTTTAGTCAACGTACTTCGCCTAAAGCAAATAATACTAAGGTATATAACCTGCAAGGAGATTTTCAGATGATTGGAAATACCAATTTGACACTGTCGAGCTATGGTAACACAAGTAATAATAGTAATACTTCCATGATTTATGTGGATATGGATGGAAATCCTAATACTGTAAACTCTTCTTCTGCCACTTTAGAATTTTCCGATGAAAATGGAGCTTTGGAAGAGTGTACGAAAATTATTTATGCAGGACTTTATTGGACAGGAAGATCAAGTACAAGCGAGCAAACAATTACTGTATCCGGTACTACACAAACTGTAGGAACTATTACAGACACAACAACTCTTTCTAACGGCAATCAAATTCCTGAAACAAGTAGTAATAATAGAACTATGACAATAACTCGTAGTGGCTCTTCAGGCGAATATATAGTTACGTATCAATTTTTTTATAATAAAATTACTAATACTAGATATTATTATTATTTTGAAGCTCTTTATGATAATGAAGATGGCTCTCCTTTAGTAAGATATCGTACTAGAAGTGGTAATTATACTTATACTGATTACATTTATATTAACGATGTGTCAATTAGTGATAATGGTAATATACGGACTATAACTTTTGACCCTGTAACGATTTATACAACTTCTACTAAGGCAGTTACCGTTGGCGGATTGATAAGAGATAAAAGAGGGGACTTACCTTCGTACACTAATACGTCGAAAGCTATAGTTTACACTGCTAATTATAATACTATTGGCAGTTCTAAAACTTTATACAAGAATAAAGTTTTACTAAAACACGAAGATGCTTCGGCTTATTCTACGATAACTGCTGATGATAATAATTATAGTGAGAACATATATTATCCTACAACAAGTTATGATGAATTATTTGCTGGCTACCAAGATGTAACCGAATATGTGAAATATTACGGTACCGGAAAATACACTGTTGCGGATGTTGCTTTAATAACAGGAAACGGAGGGGATGTGGGCTATTCCGGCGGCTGGGGCATGGTTGTTGTCTATGAAAACGCCTCCATGAAATGGAGAAATATCAGCGTATTTGACGGCTACACATATATGAGTTCTGGTGTTGGCAGTGCGACACTTGATATAAAGGGCTTCAGAACAGTGTTAACCGGAAATGTAAATGCAAAAATCGGTATAATGGCAAGTGAAGGTGATGCCGGTATTGTTGGAGATTATTTTGGCATTTGTGCTGTAGATTCTGCAACAGGTGCTTTGAAGGTTACTTCAAATGATTATACTTTTTTCAATTCTGACGGTTCTCAGTACGATAGTACCGGAACCACTTGGTTTTATAGTTCAAATTTTTTTAATAGCAGTATCTCGGGAAGTTACAAACGAAGCCCGTATTTAACCAATAATACCGGTCTTGACGTGGCAGAAATTAATATTACACAGACAGGTGGAACAGTCAATCTAAATTCGGAGAAATCTATTTTTACTAACGACCAAGATTCGACTCGTTTCATCTACGGTAGCAATCAAGATGCCTATTCTATTTTTGCGATAATCTTTTGTGTAGATGCTTATATTCCGCAACCAATTGCATTAAGCGAAATAAGTTTGGTCAATAATAATATTGTTACTAATTTTAATCCTGCTCAAAGAGATACATTATGGGTAGATCCGGGTGACACGCTTACATATTCGATAGACATCATGAATTTCTTTGGAGAAGCGATAGACAGTTTATCCATAGTAGTTCCTATTCCATATACAACAGCCTTCATACAAGACAGTTCTGTTACTTATAATAATGCTTCAATAACCGGTAAAAGATCTCCGGTATTTAATCCTTCAACAAATTCATTCAGCTGGTATGTAGGAGATTATGTGCCGGAATGGGAGGTAGGACAGGATACGGTAATGGCTAATTTTACATTCTCCATCGTTGTCTCAACAGATTGCGATGTTTTGGTTGCTTCCGGCGGCTGTCATGCTTATGCTTCTATTACCGGAAGTGTAAGTGGCGTGGGGCATGATACGAGAATTCAATTTTATGGAGAAAACTTAACTTATGGTTCTTAGTACATGACAATTTTTTAAGTATCAGCAAGTATTTGATACACAACTCCTAACGGATTCATTAATGGTATTTTGTATGGATTTCGTTTTCTTGTT
>JALNXP010000204.1 GCA_023230285.1 Bacteroidales bacterium
CAGACTATAGAAAGTTTGTTGCCATGATTAAGTCTTTAGGCTTCGACCATGTTCAGGAGGTGTCTTTCGGCGTTGATATGGTTGCAACAAAATATGCAGACCTTATCAATAATTATCGCGGTAAATATTATATTTTCTCGACTTGTCCTGTGGTTGTCAATTATGTCAGAAAATTTCACCCCGAATTAATTGATAACCTTGCGCCGTTTGTGTCGCCATCGGTGGCTTTAGCTAAGTTTCTGCGTAATTCGTATAGTAAAGATACCAAGTTTATCTTTATTGGACCTTGTATCGCCAGCAAAGATGAAGAGTTTTATTCTGAAGAAAAATATATAGATGCTAATATTACGTTCAGAGAATTGCGTAAAATGTTTAAAGATTCTGATATTCAGGAACTTAAAGCGGAATTTGATGATTTTGACATGCCGCATGGGAACAGAGGCTCTATGTATCCGCTTATCAATGGATTGCTGTATGCTGCCGAATGTGAAAACAGCCCTGTGTTTTCTATGGCAGATCGCCGTAAATCGCTTGATGCCGTAAAAACTTTTTCGACAGACATCAATAAGTTACAAAAGCATTTTAATCTGTTTTATTGTAAATGTTGCTCTTTAGGACCGGGTACTACCGGCGGCAATTTTATTTTGAGCGACAACGCTGTAAGAAATTACGCAAAAAAACGAGATGAAAAATTAGATAAAGAGCTGTGGGCTGAATGGCTTGAAAAGGCTTCTCATATAGATTTGAAAAACATTTTCGCTGTTGATGACCAGCGTTCTCCGGAGCCGCCGGAAGAAAAAGTTGACGCAATTTTGGAAAAAATAAGACATAATACTGAAGGCTGTCAATTGTGTGGATATAATTCGTGCAGAGATTTTGCCGCTTATGTGGCTAAAGGGCATATAGGCTTGGATTCTTGCTTGTTTTATAACATCGAAACAAATCAAAAAGCAGAGCAAGAACTGAAAAAAGAAAATGGCACTCTTAAAGAAGAAAACGTGAAATTACGCAATTCTGAAACACAACTTAAGAATAAACTCAGCTCCCTTAGTCTTGAAAAACAACAGTTAGGAGTCCTTATCGATAATTTGAATACAGCAGTAGTAATAGTAGATACTTCTTTAAATATAGTGATAGCTAATACGGTGTTTATAAATATGTTAGGTGAAGATGCCATGGAAATAGCCGATATTGTCCCCGGACTTTTAGGTGCAAGTTTGAGGTCTTTGGTGCCGGAACAACTGTCGAACCTATTCTATAATGTTCTA
Organism: Bacteroidales bacterium; assembly: GCA_023230285.1. Taxonomy (GTDB): domain Bacteria; phylum Bacteroidota; class Bacteroidia; order Bacteroidales; family BM520; genus RGIG7150. Next base: position 1,269 of record JALNXP010000204.1, read on the forward strand.
ACTTTAGATAAGACTATCTCTAATCAGGATATGTCTTTTAACCAAAAATATTACAATGTTTCGATTTTTCCTATAGAAGAAGGGAATATGGCAGGAGGTATTATTAGAGATATGCACTCTGCCGAGATACAGAAAGAACAGATAATAAAGAAGATAAACGAGGTTATTGATGATAACCTCAGTATGGTGCAACAGATAGGCTTTTTGTTGGGTGAAGGTGCTTCTCAAACGGAAAAGAAGTTAAATTCTGTAATTAATACATATAATTTGACAAAGAAATAATATAGTGTAACTCGTGAGTATAACTACAGGAAATATAAATCAGAAGTCAATGTTCGAGGAAAGTCGCAATTTCTATGTCGATATAGCCTGCGAACAGAGAAATCACTACGGTGAGCATATTTGTGGTGATGTTTTCCGTTCAAAACGAATTATGACGGAGAACAGGATTGTGGCTGTGCTGTCTGACGGCATGGGGCATGGAGTGAAGGCAAATGTTATGGCAACTTTTACGGCTGCTTTTGCCGTCAATTTTACAGAAGAACATAAAGATTTCGAGAAAATTGCCGACATTATTATGAATACGCTTCCGGTTTGTGCTGAAAGAAAGATGAGCTATTCTACTTTTACGATAGTTGACATCGACCAAACGGGAATAGTGAAGATAATGAGTTATAGCAATCCGGAGATTTTGGTATATAATGGCAAAAAATCTATGAACCTCGAATGGGAAGATATAGAGATGACTACAACTAAGAATAAGGGTAAGATGTTGAGAGCCACAGAGTTTGAACCTAAAAAAGGCGATAGAATTATATTTTGTTCAGATGGCGTTTCTCAGGCAGGGCTTGGTTCGGAGGAATATCCGTTTGGCTGGGGAATGGAAAATTGCGATGATTATGTTGTTAGACTAATTTCTAAAACGTCCGACATCTCGGCGGCGCAACTGTCTTCCTTAGTTGTAGCGCAAGCTTTTAAAAGAGATAATTATCATGCAAAAGACGACATCAGCTGTGCTACCGTGTATTTTAGAGACCCGCGTAAATGTTTGATATGCACAGGTCCGCCTTTTAACCCGGAAAATGACAGTGAATATGCTGAAATTGCTGCCGACTTTGTTGGGAAAAAGATTATTTGCGGTGGTACTTCTTCGGAAATAATAGCACGTGAACTGAAATTGAAAATTTATGACAAGTTGGAAGGTGATTTTGACCCCGGAATGCCTCCACAATTTGAACTTGATGGTTTTGACTTAGTTACCGAAGGAATACTGACTCTGACAAGAATTTATGATTTGCTGAAACAATATCATAACCTGAATTTCAGGTTATGCAAAGGCTCTGCGGATACTATTGTTTCAACGTTATTAAATTCTGATGAAATTTGTTTTCTTGTTGGAACCGGAATAAATACTACTAATCAAGATCCGAGTTTGCTGAATATAGAACTTGAGGTCAGACGTACAGTGGTCAATAGAATAGCGCGTATTCTTGATGAGGTGTTTCTGAAAGATGTGAAGATTATTTATTTGTAATACATGTTGACATTGTTATAGCATGATGTCCGCAGGCGGACGTTGCGCTTCTAAAAGCTGTTGCATATTTAACATCGCCGGCTTGGTGTGCGCAAAAAACAACTTTAAGCCTTCACATAGTGCGTTTTTTGTATCCCTTACGACTTTGCCGCTGTCGAAACCGAATCTGTGCTTCGGACATTCTCCGATACATAATTTATAATAATCACAGCTTAAACATTCCCGCGGCAGGCTGTATCTTTTGTTTAAGATAAAATCAAAATGCTTGTTCGACATGTAAATATCTCGCAAAGACTTGTTGCTGATATTGTCTAAAAAATATTTGCCGGAGACGAAATGGTCGCAGGAATACACATCGCCGTTATGTTCAACGGTGAGGCTGTCGCCGCAGTTGTCGGAGAAGATACATGTCCCCGGCGCTATATTGCACCAGCCTGCTAAGATGGCATCAAACAGAGTGACGTAGTACTTTCCTACATCTTGCGTAACCCATAAATCGAAGATGTCGTTTAAAAATTCGCCGTATTTAATAGGATTTACAGACCATGGTGCTAAAGTCTCCGTAGAATTGTTTGTGATAATATCATAAGCAGGCATGAACTGCATAAATCTGCTGCCAATACTTTTAAGGAAGTTGTATGTTTCGACACCGCGACCTTCGCTTTGTTTGCTTACAACGCTTAATGTGTTGTAAGCAACTTGTTTTCTGTTTAATAACTCTATGTTTTTCAGAAGTTTGCGAAAGTTGGGATGCCCGGCTTTGTTTGTCCTGTAACAGTTGTGTATGTCTTCCGGACCATCAATGGAAATGCCAAGTAAATAATTGTTGTTGTTGAAGAAGTCGCACCATTCCTCGTTGATTAGTAATCCGTTGGTTTGCAGCGAGTTGTATATTGTCTTGCCGTTTGCATGTTTTTTTTGTAGGTTACAGGCTCTCCTATAAAAGTCTATTCCTGCTAACAGTGGTTCGCCGCCGTGCCATACAAAAGACACCTCCTGTCTGTCGTTGGCTTCTATGTGTTGAATGATGATTTTTTCCAACAACGTCTTGCTCATCACAGGCTCATTGTTGTCATATAATTTTGCTTTTTCTATGTAGTAGCAATATTGACAGTTGAGGTTGCACGCCGAGCCAACAGGCTTAATCATCAGTGCGAAACTAACCGGTCGTTCGTGCCTTACAATGTCGTTGAAATGTATAAAATCGGTTGGTGTCATAAAAAAAGATTGGTGACACTTGATGTGTCACCAATATCATTTATTTTATAAAAACCAAATAATCCCAAGGGTCGAGGTCTATTGTAAACTTACCGGTCAGCGGGACCTCGATGTTGTCGAAGTATTCGGTGTAAGTGCCGGCAAAATTTTCCATTTCTACTTCAAAAGAAACTTTATTAGCTGTCAAGTTGAAAATGGCGACAACTTTATTATCATCTTTTTCTCTTCCAAATGCAAAGATGGCGTTGTCGTCTGTTGTTGTCAACTTTTGTAATTTTCCGCCGAAGTAGCCGCTCCACAGAGCAGGATTGTTGTGACGGAGTTCGTTGAGTTTTTTGTAAAAAGCAACGTATTCAGGGTTTGCATTCCAATCTTCAACATGGTCTTTTTCAAAAAATTCAAATCTTTTATTCATGCCTATTTCTTGCCCTGTATATATTAGCGGCATGCCGGGGAAAGTGGTGCAGAGTGTGGCAAATGTCAATGCACCGTCCCCCATGCGTTCAAATTCGGTTCCGTTCCACGAGTTCTCATCATGGTTTGTTATGAAATTCATTTTATAAACTCCGCATGGATAGGTGGTGTCTATCTTTGTAAGATAGCTGTCGATGTCTTTGGCACTCATTTCACCTTTTGCGATTTTGTTCATGATGCTGTGAAATTCCCATGCGTAATCCATGTCGAAAGCGTTGACGGTGAGGTCGGCTTGCTCGGCTTCTGCAAGCAT
>JALNXP010000203.1 GCA_023230285.1 Bacteroidales bacterium
TTAAGTGTCACCACATAACAGCGTAAGCTCTTACCTCACGTTTTCACCCTTGTCGTTGCCGACGGTTATTTTCTGTGGCACTATCTGTCTGCTCTTACGAACAGCCTTCCTGTTAGGAAGTATGGTGCTCTGTGTTGTCCCGACTTTCCTCTCCGGCTTTCACCGCAGCGATAGAACAAGTAACCGCGTGCAAAATTACATTTTTTATTTATATCTAATATTTTTTTGCCTGATTTTTTATATCCATTTAACTAATTTCAAATCTTGTGGATATGGCATCAGCTCGTTGTTAGGACGAACTCTGATAGCTATATCGACAATCCCTGGTACTTTGATAGCTTCCTTCATAGTATACTCAACAGTGCTGCCTATCTTGTGAGATACTTTCATCTCGTAGCGACTTTTATATGCTGTGTACATATCGCCCTCTTTTCGTCCGAAAATAACATCTATTGCTACATCTTCCGGTGATAAACCATTCATTTTGAGTACAACGCTCATCTCAAATATCTCACCTACTTTATAGGTCTTTATATTAGCATCTGGTACATTTATTGCTTTAATCTCTATATTTGCCCACGAGTTTATTATTGTTTGCTTCCAATTTGCATATCGTTTTGCTAATTTAAAATCGTTGGCGGAAATTTTCTTTGTTCTGTCCGACAGCTTATTGTAAAACTTGTTGATATAGTCGTCTACCATACGTTTCATGGTAAAATGTGGAGCAATATGAGCAAAATTATTCTTTATATATTGTACCCATTCAAAAGGTATGTTGGCTTCATCTCTCTTATAAAACTTTGGCACAATGTCGTTTTCAAACATATAATATATCGTTTCCGAATCAAGAATATCTTGATAATATTGATTTTGATATGTTCGTTCCTCTTTTAAAGCCCAGCCTGCACCTTCTTTATAGCCTTCAGCCCACCAGCCGTCTAATACAGAGAAGTTTAGCACACCGTTCATTGCTGCTTTTTCTCCACTTGTTCCGGAGGCTTCTAACGGACGTGTAGGAGTGTTCATCCATATATCTACACCTTGTACCAACTTTTTGGCTAATTCCATATCGTAATTTTCTACAAAAACAATTTTCCCTGTAAATTCAGGTCGTCTTGAAATTTCTATAATTTTTTTTATCAAATCTTGTCCAGCTTTATCTGCAGGGTGTGCTTTTCCTGCAAAAATAAATTGTACCGGATATTTCTCTGAGTTTACAATGGCACTGAGTCTGTCTAAATTCTGAAATAGCAAATGCGCTCTTTTGTATGTTGCGAATCTGCGGGCAAAACCTATGGTTAATTTATCTTTGTTAAGTTCTTCTTTTACTTTGATTATTGCTTTAGGACTTTCGTTACGCGTTGTCATTTCGTTGTCTAAGCGTTCTTTCAAAGTATCTATAAGGGTCTTCCTGAGGTCGTTTTTGATTTCCCATATTGTTTTGTCATCAACATCATATATTTTTTCCCAATGCTGAGGGTTGGATTGGTCGTGTAAGAAGTTGTCACCGAATACTTTAGTATGTAAATCGCGCCATTTTTCGGCTACCCATGAAGGATAATGTACGCCGTTGGTTACATAATCCATATATAGCTCGTTAGAGTAGTAGCCTTTATATAAGTCGACGAACATGTCGCGGGTAACTCTGCCATGTATTCTGCTTACGCCGTTGACCTCTTGCGCCGTGCTGATTGCAAGCACGCTCATAGAGAATTTTTCATCAGAATTTGGCTTGAATTTCCCCATGTTTATCATTTGTTCCCACATACAGCCAATTCTGTCAGGATAGTGCGGAATATATGTCCTCAGCAAATCTTCACTGAAAGAGTCGTGTCCTGCCGGCACCGGCGTATGAGTTGTAAACAGGGTAGAGGATCGCACGATTTCGAGAGCTTCGCCTTTTAAAAACTTCTGCTCCTGCACATACTCTCTCAGTCTTTCTAAACCCGCAAAGGCAGCATGACCTTCGTTGAGATGATATATTGTCGGCGTCAAATGCAATTGACGTAACAACCTGATGCCACCAACACCTAACAACAACTCCTGTTTCAAACGATTCTCGTTATCACCGCCATATAAATGATGAGTTACAGCTCTGTCAGCAGCGATGTTGTCTTCAATGTCTGTGTCCATCAAATATAGTGGAATACGCCCAACATCTACTCTCCATACTTTGGCTGTCAAATTTCTTGCAGGAAAAGCTATTTTTATTTTTATCCATTCTCCGTTTGCATCACGCATAGGCTTTATAGGTAAATGCGTGAACTTCTGTGGACTGGTTGTCGATATTTGATCCCCTTCTGGACTTAATGTCTGCTTGAAATAACCATAACGATACAATAGTCCTATGCCGGTTATGTTTACATTACAATCACTCATCTCTTTTAAATAATCGCCGGCTAACATGCCAAGTCCACCTGAGAAAATTTTGAGAGTGTTATGTATGCCGTACTCCATGCTGAAATATGCTATGCTTGGCTCTGTATCGTTGTGTGCGACAGACATATATGTGTCAAATTCTTTGGTCGCTTCTCCTAATTTTATGTTGAAGTCAACATCATCTTCCAAACCTTTGATTTCTTCTATCGATAATGATTCTAACAATGAAATAGGATTATGCTGTAATTCTTCCCAACGCTGCGGATTAATGCTTTTGAACAAATTCTCGGCACAGGGATTCCAACTCCACCATAAATTCATGCTTAACTTTTTCAAAGATTTCAAAGTATCAGGCATAACTTGTTTTACAAATAATTTACGCCATATAGGAGAATCATAAGTAGGCATCGTAGACTGCAATAAATCAACATCAAACATCTTGTCTTTATACAATTCTTCTCTGCTTAAACTTATTTGTAAAGCTAAGTCGTAAGCATCAAAATAATTTGATATTAAATTGTTCCATAAGAAGTTGTCAGAAAAAGTAAATGCTTGCCTGCGACAGGTTTCACGTGTTTTTTTATCATAATGGATATAATCTATTATGTATTTACATAGATTGTTTACTGCATCAAGATAGTTATCATCGTTACGTTGCAAGATTTTAACTCCGTTTCTTTTGTCCGGATCTATTTTCTCTACCCATCTGCCAAAGCCGGAAAGGTTGGTAGTAATTGTAGGAACAGCAAAGGCAATACTTTCTAACGGAGTGTAACCCCATGGTTCATAGTAAGATGCAAAAACAGATAAGTCGGCTGCCGGTAGTAAATCGTAATATGACACGTTAAACAGACCGTCATTGCCGTTTAAATATACCGGCACAAAGATAACTTTAACTCTACAATTGTTGTCGTTTGTTAAGGCATTATTCTTGCAGGTATTGAGAATGCTGTCGTATTCAGGTGAATATATGTAGTGAGTTAAGAATTTTTCATTAACTACTTCTTCTTTATTTTCGCCGGTCAAGATGTCTTGAAGTTGTTTGACAGGTGAAATAGAATTGGCAGGTACAGAAATAAAGGCAATAACATCTTTATCGGTTTCTTTGTTTATTTTGCCAAGTGCATCAATAAACATGTCAAGTCCTTTATTATGGAACTCGTACCGTCCGGAGCTTAAAAGTATTGGCGTGTCTTCGCTGAAGGTTTGGTTAAACATGGCATTTGCAACAGAGAATATCAATTTTCTTGCTTTTCGCCTTTTTTCATCGCAGCTGTCTATAGATGGCGACAACTCTCTGTTAAAACCATTAGGCGTTATTACGTCTGCTTCACGCTTGTAAAATGCTTTACTCTCATTAGACGTTATTTCGCTGACAGTAGTAAATACATCGCATAACTTGATAGATAAATTTTCTATGGAATATTTTGCATTGATATTGTATTTATTAGCAATTTCGGCAGCATTAATCTTGTCTAAATATTTATACAGCTGAATGCCGTTGCCCGCCGCACAACGACCGACCATAGTGGCGTGTGTGGTGAAAATTGTAGCTATCTGCGGCAGCTTTTCTTTCAGATAAAGTATGCCCATACCTGACATCCATTCGTGAAACTGTGCCGCAATGGTATCTGAAGCAGAAATGTTGAACTCATAAAAACTTTCTATGATTTTTGCAGCTGCGTAACCAAACATCACCGGCTCTATATAATCCCATTGTCCGGAAATGGAATCTAATTTGTATTTTTCCCAGTATTCTGTGAATATCCTGTTCTTCTCTTTAAAATATTGCTTGAAATCTACTAATATAACTATCGGGTTGCCATGAACTTTCCAATGTCCTATTCTGAACTGTAAGCCATCACTCTTGGCTTTGGCTGCCCATGATTTTAATAATTCATTATCTGCTTCAAAATCAGGAGTATTGGTAGTCTCCATCCATACATCAGGTCCTATATATATCTGATTATCTCCAAATGTATTATGCAATATCTCCGATTTTGTCGATAATACCGTGTAAATACCTCCAACTTTGTTGCATATCTCCCAACTGATTTCAAACAAAAAGTCAGGCTTGTTATTCAAATTTGTACTCATATTTTTTATGAAATATAATTATAATTTAATCCCTGTTACTTTATAACTTCAAAATTGCTTTTATCAACGCCACAAATCGGACAAACCCATGTGTCAGGAATGTCTTCAAAAGCTGTACCGGGTGCAATTCCGCCATCAGGGTCACCTTTCGCAGGATCGTATATGTAACTACACACCCCGCAAATATATTTTTTATTGTCCTTCAATATCTTAATATCAGCAGTATTAACTTTTTCTTCATCGGTCTCCGGTACATAAGTAGGCGCATTTT
>JALNXP010000205.1 GCA_023230285.1 Bacteroidales bacterium
AAATGCACACGGCTCTCGAGGAGTACGGCGAGATCGATAAGGAAATGTACGAATATCTGCTTGAGCGCAACGCTCACAAATAAAGGGAGGAACAATTATGGAGTATTTACAAATTATAAGCGTGCCGGCGATAGCTACGATAGTTTACTGGGCGGTGAATCTTATCAAGTACGCGACGAACAACAACGAAAAGTTTAAGAGGTTTATCCCTCTTGTTTCCGCCGGACTCGGCGTAATCCTGAGCGTGATCTGCTACTACGGCATACCCGACATCATAGCCGCGCCCAATGTTTTGATAGCAATCATATCGGGCGGCTCGAGCGGTCTGTCCGCTACCGGCTGCAATCAGATAATCAAGCAGTTTGCAAAGGAAAACGGGGATACGAAAGATGAGGAATAAATTATTGTATGATATGGCAAAAAGCGTGGTTACGATGTTAAGGGCAAAAGGTCTTATTACCGCAGAAGAGGAAGCGGTGATTGACTTGAAAAACAAGCAATCATTTCTTTAATATTTAAGCGGTTTTACCCTGGACTTAAAAAAACAGTTGCGGTATTGTTGTCCCTGCCCAAAAGGCGGGGACAACTTTTTTAACGGAGAACATTCCCTACGCAAGGTTGGGTTGAAGCATAGAAGGAGGACATAATGAAAAAAACGGATGTTGCCGCATACATCAGAGTTTCGACGGCAAGCGACGCTCAAACTCACAGTTACGAGTATCAAGAAAGCTACTGGAGAGACGTTCTGCGGGAAAAGCCCGGGAACAATTTTGTGGGGATATATGCGGATTTGGGTATAAGCGGACGGTCGATGCGTAAAAGACCGCAGTTCACGTCGATGGTGGAAGACTGCAGAAAAGGTTTAATAAAAAAGATATACGTGAAATCGGTAAGCAGGTTTTCCAGGAATACGGTCGAATTGCTTGATATGGTCAGACAGCTTAGAGAAATGAACGTAGCGGTGTACTTTGAACAGGAAAAAATCGATACGCTGAGGTCGACGAGCGACGTTGAACTTACCATAGCCGCGGCGGTCGCCGATGCGGACTTGCAGCGGTACAGCGAAAACCAAAAGTGGTCGATAGCGTATAAATATGCAAACGGCATAATAGCGGTGGGCAATAAAATATACGGATACGAAATGACAAAAGAAAACGACTTAGTGCCAATACCGGAAGAAGCTAAGCGCGTCGAGCAGATATTCGAGCTGTACTTGCAAGGGCTGAGCATAGAAAAGATAGCGGCACAGCTTAACAGCGAAGGAGTTAAGACAGTAAGGGGTTTAAGCAAATGGTCTTCATCAACCATCAATAATATGCTGAGAAACGAAAGGTACATAGGCGATTCGGTACAGCATAAATTCGTCAAACAAAACGGAGTAAGATACCGCAACAAGGGCGGCGCTCTTAAAAAGCAATTATACATAGAAAACAGCCATCAGCCGATAATCGGCAGAGAGACTTTCAATAAGGTTCAAGAAGAACTGAAGAACAGAACAAATCCCAAACTGTTGGGGCACGCGAATGAACTGCACGAATTCACGGGGCTGATAGAATGCGGCGTTTGCGGAAAAAAATTCATACATAAAATAAACAACGCGGGAACGCCGTGGCAAACGGAGTTTTGGAACTGTTCAAAGAAACTTAAAGAAGGCAAAGCGGCTTGCGGAAGCAACGGAATCAAGGACGGCGTGATAAGAGAAAAGTTCGTTGAAGCGTTCAACTGCTTTATAGAAAAAGGATTTGATAACGCCGTAGTGGAAACGGCTAAAAAAGAGAGGGACAGACTGGTGGCAGAAGAATGCCAGCTGAAAACGGTATACGCTAACGGCTATATTCTAAAGACTCACTATGACACCGCGGCGGCCGAGCTGCTTGCCAAAATTAAGGAACAAGAAAAAACAATTCAAAAGTTCAAAATAAAGAACGTAACGGAAAGAGATTACACTCCGGTAACGGAGTACGATCCCGTCAAATTTGATAAGTTCATATCGGGGATATCAATCAAAGATTGGGAAATAACCTTCCGCTTCATAAACGGAGTGGAGATAACAAAGCCGTATACGAACGGACAGCACGGAAATATCAAGGATTGGATTATGAAAAAAGAGGAAATAAAGGAGGACGAATAATGCCCGTATCAGAGGTTGCAAGAAACAGAATAATAAGAGAGTTGCCGGTGATTCCGAAATCGGTTATATATCACGAGAATAATAAACCGGTTGAAGTCGCATATTGCAGAGTATCGACGGAAGAGGACAGCCAGGAAGACAGCTATGACAGACAGATAAGTCACTATACCGATAAAATCACGGCGGATAACAATGTGGAGTTCGGCGGTATATACGCGGACTACGGTATTTCGGGAACGCATTCGGAAACGAGACCGGAGTTCCAAAGAATGCTTGCCGACGCCCGTGAAGGGAAGATAAGCATAATAAGGTGTAAAGCAATACAAAGATTCGGAAGAAACACTGTGGATTTATTAACCGCGGTGAGAGAGCTGAAAGAACTTGGCGTAGCGGTGATATTCGAACAGCAAGGGATAAACACGCTTGAAATGTCAGGCGAAATACTGATTACCATAATGGCGGCAATCAGCGAACAGGAAAGCCGCAATATAAGCAATAACGTCAAGTTCGGCTTCAAAGAAAAGTTCAGACAGGGCGGAGTGCAGGTAAACTGGGCGAGGTGGCTGGGATATCAAAGGAACGAGGAAACGAAAGAGCTGGAGATAATACCCGAAGAGGCGGAAATAGTAAGAAGAATATACCGTGAATTCCTGGCAGGGTATTCCACACATAACATAGCCGAGGGCTTAATGAGGGACGGGATAAGAACCCCCGAATGGAAGAAGCCCAGCGAAAAGCAGATGAAAAAGCTGAAAGAAAAAGAAGATGCGTGGCTAGCCCTTCCGGACGGGGAAAAGCAGAAAAAGCCATTGTGCGTATGGTACGCTAAAACCATAAACAACATACTTACGAATGAAAAATATATGGGCGATTCCATACAAGGCAAAACGTATAAGGTCGATGTGCTAAGTAAAAAAAGGCTGGTCAATAACGGCGAAGCGGCAATGTTCCATAACGAAAACACACACGACGGAATAATAACCCGTGAAACGTTCGGTATGGCGCAGGAGGAAATGGCAAGGCGCAACGGGCTGAGGGGCGCGACAAACACAGGCAGAGCTAAGTTCAGCAGCAAATATCCCTTGAGCAAAATGATAGAGTGCGGAGAAGACGGGCAGCTGTGGAGAAGGTACGCTTATTATCCGAAAGGCGGCGAAGCCGTGCCCGTATGGATATGTCCTCTGAAGAAAACGCCAAAGGGAGACCCGAGAAAATGCAGCCAGCATTGGGTGAGAGAGCAGAGTATAATAGACGCCTATATGGACGGGATAAAAGAGCTTGGCGTCAATGAGGACTTCATAAAAACTTTAACCGGAAATATCGTAACAAGCATAGATGATGACGCGTCCGGCAAATTGGCTTCGTATGAGGAACAAATTGACGGTATATCTCAAAAGATAGTGGAGCTTATGAGAAGCGTAATGCCGCCGGATAAAAAGCAGGAGGAGCTGAAGAGCCTGATGGCAAAGCAGGATAAGCTGGCGGTCGAAAAAGCAAAACTGCAGGAGCAAATGGCATCGCATAACCTCTCGCAGCATAGAGCCGAAATGCTGACGGAGGCAATCGAAAATATGAAGCTGATAACGGAATTCAACGAGCAGAGTTTCAAGGAAACGGTTGAGAAAATAATAATCAAGGACGGGATAGCAAGGTTTATATTCAAATGCGGAATAGAGCTGAGCCGTAAGGTCAACTAAAGGAGAAAAAATGATATACATAACGGGAGACACACACGGCAATCATACGGGGTATAAGCTATACGCCTTTGCAGAAGCGAATCCGCAGCTGACAAGAGCCGATTTTTTGATAATATGCGGTGACTTCGGTTTCATATGGGACAGCAATGACGATGGAGATTTGGATAAGCTTTCAAAGTTCAATTATACGATTCTGTTCGTAGACGGCAACCACGAGAACTTTGACAGGCTGTACCGTTATCCAATTGAGAAGTGGAAAGGCGGAAAGGTTCACCGGATCAGAGATAATATTCTGCACCTTATGCGCGGAGAAGTGTTCAATATTAACGGCAGCGTTGTCTTTGCCTTCGGAGGAGCGGAAAGCACGGATAAAAACAAGCGGATTGAAGGCTTGTCGTGGTGGCCGCAGGAAGTGCCGTCCGATACGGAGTTTGAAAGAGCCAAAGCGAATTTGAAGTCGGCAGGGAACAACGTAGATTACATTATAACGCACGCAATAAACACGGGAAATCTACCGCAGCAAGGGGCAAGAATGCAGGCGACAAAAACAACGGAAATGTTAGAATGGTTCGAACAGAACGTAGAATACGGAGCTTGGTTCTTCGGCCACTATCACCGCGACATAGAGGTCGCAACAAACAAAAGAAATCTATATCACAGCATAGTAGAAATAATATAATATCAGTCCGTCATCAAGAATTTAAGTTCTTGGTGACGGGCTTTTTGTATAATGGAAATATGCAATCGAGCAAGAAAACGAGTAAGATAACGAGCAAGTTAATTACCTGCTTAAGTCTTAAATTTAAATTATTACACTCTCCTTAAGATACGCTTAAAAAGGGACTTATTGACACTTCAAAGGCAAGAAAAGGACTTATTGGAG
>JALNXP010000206.1 GCA_023230285.1 Bacteroidales bacterium
GAGTATGCTCGGTTTGCACCTGATAAAAGTGCTGATTCTATGAGCGAAATTTATACCGAGGCAATTGAAGCAATAAAAACATTTGATACAAAATTAAAATGAAAAAGTTAATATTAATTGTATTAATTACAATTTTAAGTGAGATTTCGGTTTTTTCGCAAACGCCACAAGAGAGATACGCCGAAGCACTGAAATCATATAGTGAAGAAAATTACGCAACAGCAGCGGAACAGTTGCAATATCTTTATAATGAGGGCTATACTAATTTTGAAGTATGCTATAATTTAGGTAATGCTTATTATAAAACAAAAGATGTTGCATCCGCTATTTTGTATTATGAAAGAGCAAAACAAATCAAACCTAATAATAATGATGTGAATCATAATATTGAAGTTGCTAATAAGTTGACAATAGATAAAATAGAGACCATACCCGAAATGTTTTACACAAGGTGGTGGAATAGCTTTACATATATATTCACTCCTAAAACGTGGATAATAATCAATGTTGTTCTCTTAGGATTATTCCTTTTAGTAATCAGCAGCATAATATTATCAAAAAAAGTATATAGAAAGAAAGTTTGTATATGGATTTCGCTGGTGCTTTTGTTGCTTTTTATTGTAATTACTTGTGTGTGTGTGACATGCAATGCAAAATATGACAAAAACGACCAAGCAATAGTATTTACACAGACAAGAGTAGCCAAAAGTTCTCCTACCGAAAGTAGTATCGATTTATTTGTTGTTCATAGAGGAACTAAAGTACGGATTAATGATAAGGTTGGAGATTGGATAGAGATTGTTTTAAGTAATGGTAAACAGGGGTGGATTAAAGAAGCTGATGTTCAAATAATATAGCTTTAATATCTGAAAATATATATTTAGGAACGCATTTTCAAGGTCAGTGGTTGAATGCCATAATGGCATTCACGGCGGCAAAATCATGTTAAAATGTCATATTTGGTGTGTTTGCTATCTGTTGCATAATTTTTGATTAGTGGCTGTCGGATATAAAAAATCATGATGAATATGAATAACAATAGAGATAATAAATTAGAAGCTCTTAATCGTTTTGCCATCAATTTGAATGAGATGGCAGAGAAGGGCAAGTTGGACCCTGTTATAGGGCGAGACGAAGAAGTGCGTAGAGTACTTCAAATTTTGTCGAGGCGAACCAAAAACAACCCTGTGTTGGTTGGCGAGCCGGGCGTTGGTAAAACTGCTGTTGTAGAAGGCATTGCACAGCGTATCGTTCGAGGTGATGTTCCTACTAATTTGAAATCAAAGCAAGTATATTCTTTGGATATGGGGTCGCTATTAGCAGGTGCTAAATATCAGGGAGAGTTTGAAGAAAGGCTGAAAACCGTTGTCAATGAAGTGTCTTCTACCGAAGGAGATATAATCTTGTTTATTGATGAGATACATACTCTTGTTGGTGCAGGTAAAACTCAGGGGGCAATGGATGCCGCCAATATTTTGAAACCGGCACTGTCTCGTGGCGAATTGCGTACTATTGGAGCCACGACACTTGATGAATATCAGAAATATTTTGAAGAGGATAAGGCTCTGGAAAGACGTTTTCAAAAAGTTATGATAGATGAACCTGATGAATATGCTGCTATCAGTATTTTGCGTGGTCTGAAGGAACGCTATGAAACCCATCATAAGGTGAGAATCAAAGATGATGCTATCATCGCTGCCGTTAAATTGTCAAAGCGTTATATTACAGAGAGATACCTTCCTGATAAGGCTATTGACCTTATAGATGAAGCTGCCGCAAAATTGCGTTTGGAAATTAACTCTGTTCCAGAAGTGATTGATGAAATTTCAAGAAAGATTAAACAATTGGAGATTGAAAAAGAGGCAATTAAGCGTGAAAAAGACACTGTTAAGATAGCTTCTATTGATGAACAGCTTGTGAAGTTGAGAAAAGAATATGATAAGTTGAAAAAGCAATGGGACATTGAACGTGGTTTGGTTGATGAAATTCAGAAGAATAAGAGTCAGATAGAAGATTGGAAATTTGAATCCTCAAATGCTGAAAGAGAAGGTGATTACGAGAAAGTTGCAGAGTTAAGATATGGTAAGATAAAAACTGCTGAAGCGGCAATTCATACAGCTCAAGAGAAGTTACATAATGTTGAAGGCGGTAACCCCTTAATTCGTGAAGAGGTTGAGGTTGAAGATGTTGTTGGTGTTGTGTCCAGATGGACAGGTATACCGTTGAATAAGATGTTGAAAGGTGAAAAGGAAAAACTTCTTGAACTTGAGACGGAGCTGCATAAAAGGGTAGTGGGACAAGATGAAGCTATCAAAGCACTGTCAGATGCTGTGAGAAGGAGTAAAACCGGTTTGCAGGATCCGGGGCGTCCTATAGGTTCGTTTATTTTTGTTGGAACAACAGGTGTTGGAAAGACCGAACTGGCAAAAGCTTTAGCTGAAGTACTTTTTGACGATGAAAATATGATGACACGTATAGATATGTCTGAATATCAGGAGCGTCATTCTGTGTCGAGGTTAATTGGTGCGCCTCCGGGATACATTGGATACGAAGAAGGTGGGCAATTGACTGAGGCTGTACGTAGGAAACCATATTCCGTCATTTTGCTCGATGAAATAGAAAAAGCTCACCCTGATGTTTTTAATATTCTGTTGCAAGTCTTAGATGACGGTCGTCTAACAGATAACAAAGGCAGAACCGTGGACTTCAAAAATACCATTATCATAATGACTTCTAATATAGGAGCTCATTTGATACAGGATAAATTGAACGGATTTAACTCTGCGAACCGCGAGAAAGTCATAGAAGATACAAAAGAGGAGATTTTCGCTTTGTTGAGAAAGGTCATCAGACCTGAATTTCTGAATCGTGTCGATGAAATTGTGATGTTTACTCCTCTGACACAGGCGGAGATTCTGGAAATTGTGAAGATGCAGTTTGCTAAGATAAAAGCTTTACTGTCGAAGTCATCAATAGAAATTGAGTTAACTGATAAAGCAGCAGAATGGATTGCTGAAAAGGGTTATGACCCGGGTTATGGCGCACGTCCTATTAAACGACTGATGCAGAGTGAATTGCTTAATGAGCTGTCTAAAAAGATTTTGTCAGGTGAAGTATTAAAAGATAGAAAAATCTTGGTAAATTGTGTTAATAATGAAATAGTGTTTCGTTAGAGACACTATTTCAAACAATTTGTACTGCATAAGAGATTCGAAATTACCATCTCTAATCGCCGGTGGTAGATTCATTAGTATTGCGAAAATACAATGAAGAGTTGAGAAATATTTAAAGGTGTAATTTTTTATATATTAAAACATTACTTACAAAAAAATATTACCTTTGCAAAATAAAAATTACTGAAAAACAAGGTGATTTGTTTACTTTAATATTAAATCTATAATTATTATGAAAAAATTTTTATTCTTATTTGTGATTTTATCAATGTCAACGACATGGTCGTTAGCACAAAAAGCTCAAGATGAAATGCTTGATTTTAATAAAACTAAAATACAGGGATTTTCTATCGCCTTACCTAATGTGAACTTAGATGCTGCCGAAAATGCTTTAATTCAACGCTTGGTAAAAGCCGGCGGACTCCAAAAATCAAAGTCTCAATCAGGCTATACTTCTTACCTTAATCAAAATTATCCTTTCTTTGGTGAACAAAAATTCGACATTTTTACAAAAGTTATTGAAACAGGTAAAAAGTCGGCTAAGACAACTACCTTGTATGTGATTGTTACTCAGGGTAATAATAATGCTATTACTACTAAAAACAGCCCCGAAGTAGCCGAGCGAGTTAAAAACTTCATGAATGAATTTTCTGATTATGTTGCTGAATTTGAAGGAAATAAAAAGATAGTGGAAGCTAATAATGCAATAACAAAGTTAACAAAGGAACGCGATGGATATATCGCAGATAAAGAAAAATTGCAAAAACAAATTTCTGCTCTTGACCAAAAAATCACCGATAAAAATGCTGAAATTCAAAAAGAACAGGCTAATCTGAATGAAATAAAAGCTAATATGTCTCCTAACAAGGTCGTTCCTAATGCGATAGAAAATGCTAACCCCGCAGGGAATAATACTCCTGTAGGCAATGTTGAAACACCGGAAAGGAAATAGTGTCTTATCTTAATAATGTATAGCCAAGGTGCCTTGACTATACATTATTACTTTATAATTGCCGACAATCTTTCTATTATTTCAGGATGTTCAATGGCAACATTTGTAGTCTCTCCCGGGTCAGTCTCTAAGTTATATAGTTGCGGAACGGTGTCATGCCCTAATTCAATGTTAGTCTGAGCATCATATTTCCATGCGAAACTTTTTGGTATGTATTTCCATTTTCCTTCTATAACAGATAATACTCGCCATTGGTTTTGTTGGATTACGTAGTCTCTGTCTTCAGATGTGTACCCTAAAATGTTTGAGAGATGATTTTGACTGTCAGGGCAAGCTTCTTCCGGAAGCGTTATATTAGCTAAATTAGCTAATGATGCTATAAAATCTACTTGCGAAAACAGAGCATCCTGTGTTCCGCTTTTAATGGCTGTTGCCCATTTTATAATAAGAGGAACTTTTGTTCCGGCTTCAAAAGCACTGTATTTGCCCCCGCGATAAATACCTGACGGCTTGTGAGTACCTAACAATTCTACTGACATGTCTTGATAGCCGTCATCGACAACTCCGCCATTATCGCTGG